>ONBM01000039.1 GCA_900316045.1 uncultured Bacteroidales bacterium
GAAGGAATTGGAATATGTGAAAATATTGTCATATACCATTCTCCTGTCATCGCTCCTGCTGTCAGAAGCTTCTCCATGCTGGGTCCTCCCGTAGGAAGTGTGGATAGGATCCAGGAAATAATACGAGTGAATCCATCTCCGGTCCATGCTGACCGTGGATTTAAAATTCAGATGGTCCGAGAAATTGATCTGCGCATAGCCAGACATGATGGCTCTGTCCGTCGCAGAGTAATTGTTCTCCGTTCTTGCTATATTCTCGGAAGGGGTGGTCAGGTTCGCACCGTAGAACTCTGTCCAGTACCAGTCTGGGTTGGTCTCACTCCAAGGCTTTGCGTAAGTAGGAGTGTTGATGACACTCAGCACGACTCCGGCACGGTTGGAACCTGTGCCGGAAATAATCCCGTTGTTCTTGTAATGCGAATATGCCACGTTCGCGCCAACCGTGAGCCACTTATACAAATCAGAGTCAACGTTCAGTTTCACGTTGTATCTCTTATTGTAAGCGACTCTGAATATTCCTTCTTCATCTGTGTAGCCACCGCTAAGATAGAACCTCGTTTTGTCGCCGGAATTTGACACCGAAAGCTGATAATTCTGCGTCACGCCGGTACGGTAGGCTTCGTCGAACCAGTCCGTTTCATCTTTAAGCCCGTCCGGCAGAGTGGCTGCCCCTATCTCTCCCATAAGGTCCTTATACTGAGCCACATTCAGAACATCATAGGTTTTCGTGACCTTGTTCAGGGCTACGTAGGAATTAAATTTCACGATAGGGCCTTTGCCTTTAGCCCCATGTTTAGTCGTGATGAGAATCACGCCGTTGGCCGCTCGGGAACCGTAAATGGCAGCCGATGAGGCGTCCTTAAGAATCTGCATGGATTCGATGTCGCCTGGGGACAGGTATGCTATGGCATAATTGCCGGTTCCCACAGGTACGCCATCCACGACGTAAAGAGGATCGTTGCTAGAGGCGATTGAACTCGCGCCTCGGACTCTCACTGTCATCCCGCTTCCCGGCAGGCCGCTGGTCTGGGTCACTTGCACCCCTGCCACCTTACCCTGAATGAATCCGGACGTTTCAGTGACCGGCCTGAGTTCAAGGTCCTCCGTGGACACGGTCGACACAGCCGTCGTCAGGTCTCTCTTCTTGACGGAACCGTAACCTATCGCGACGACGGCATCAAGAGCCAGAGCCTCTTCTTCGACTGTGACATCGATGACGGAGCGTCCATTGACGCTGACCGTCACGGTCTTATATCCCAATGAAGAATATTCAAGCACGGCATCCGGACCGCTGACATTGATTTGGTACATTCCATTTGCATCTGTGGCGACTCCATTGCGAGTGTTCTTCTCGACCACGGTCAGCCCAACCAGAGGCTGTCCGCCCGAATCCGTCACCGTACCTTTTACCGACTGCCTCTGAGCGTGCATGGTCGTAACGCCCAGAAACATCATGAAAACAAAGAGATATTTACGCATAATGTTTATTGATTTTTGTGGCTGATGCTAGCCTAATAGTCGTTGTCAAATATAGCAATCAAAAAGTTTTATCAGACCAAGCAGAAAGGTTGAAGTGGATGAAATGGAGAACGCATTTAGGGGCGCCGTGTTAATTATCAATGTCTTACATCATAAGCCAGAATAAACAAAATGTAGATTTACGGAGGCCGGAATATATATATCATGGATGATTTCTCTGTTACAATTAACAAGAAAATCCGTTAATCTTTGAAAGACATGCAAAAAATCAAATAGAATTAATATATTTGTTTAACTCAAGTTTCGCTAATGCGAAACACCTCTTAAGGAGGGCCTTCGACCCGACAAAGTCCCTCCCCCGAGGGGAGGGATTTAGGGAGGGGGTAACGTAGATATAAAAAGAAAGTGCGTTGGCAAAGGTTTGCAAATCTTTTCAATGAACTTTAAACCAGATATTTAAGACTTGCGAAACTTGAGTTGTTTAACTAAATAACTATTATGACCAGAATCAATCTTTTATCTGCCAAGGCATTCCGCATGTGCGCAATCGCCACGGCAATCTCGATTTCATTCGCGACATTTGCCCAGGAAACGCCTAAATGGCTGAGGAAAAATGCAATATCGCCGGACGGGAATGTAGTGGCATTCTGCTATAAAGGCGATATATACACTGTCGGGATTGCTGGAGGACAGGCAATCCAGATAACAAGCAACGAAGCCTATGATTCGGACCCGATTTGGATGCCGGACGGGAAGAACATCATTTTCTCATCCACCAGGGAAGGATCCAAAGACATATTCATGACATCTGCCAAAGGCGGGAAACCGAAGAGGCTCACAGACTATCCTGGCAGCGAGACGCCTTTGTGCGTGCTTCCTGACGGGAGGATAATTTTCCAGGCAAACATCGGCCAAGACGTAAAGTACGGCGGATTTCCTGGCTCGGCGCAGCTCTGGCAGGTGGACACCAATGCGAAAAGGCCATTGCTGGTCACTTCGCTCCCAATCATGAACATGAGCGTTAATGCGTCGGGAACAGTCATTTACGAAGATTACAAGGGGTATGAGGACGACCTAAGGAAGCACCATGCTTCTTCAGTGACCCGCGATATATGGATGTACTCAGGCACGCAGAAGAACCCTGGCAGGTTCAGCATCAACGGGGACGGAGACTCGAAATTCACCAAGCTCAGCTCTTTCAAGGGCGAGGACCGCAACCCTGTGTTCGCCGCCGATGAAAAGACCTATTACTTCCTCAGCGAAGCCGATGGCACTCTGAACATCTACAAGGCCTCCATAGATGCCCCGGGCAGGCAGACTCAGCTTACGAAATTCACGAAGAACCCTGTCAGGTATCTCTCGGCTGCGAAGAATGGGACGCTCTGCTTCTCTTGGAACGGAGACCTCTATTCCTTGAAGGAAGGCGGCTCGCCTGAGAAGATTTCAATCAGCGTGTCTAGGGACCAGACTGAAAGCGATTTGAGATACATTACTTTCACCAGCGGAGGCAGCAGCGTGGCCATTTCTCCCAACGAGAAGGAAATCGCAGTCGTGGCACATGGGGAGGTTTTCGTGACTTCCATCGATTACAAGACTACCAGAAGGATCACGAACACTCCACAGCAGGAAAGAAACGTAAGCTTCTCCAAGGACGGACGCACTCTCTATTATTCCTCCGAAAGGGACGGATGCTGGGCGATATACAAGACTACCCTGGACGACAAGGACGAAAAATATTTCACGTATGCCACCAAGCTGAAAGAAGAGAGATTCACCGATGCCGGGCAGACATGCTTCCAGCCGGATGTGTCTCCTGACGGGAAATGGGTGGCATTCTTGCGCGACAGGACCGAGCTGGTGATCAAGGCTACGGAAGGCGGCAAGGAGAAATCGCTAATGAAAGATGCGACATATTCCTACACTGACGGAGATCTCGGGTTCGAATGGAGCCCGGACAGCCACTACTTGCTGACCACATACCAAGCGAACGGCGGATGGAACAATACTGACGTCGCTTTGATAGACATTGATAACGGCCAGATAACAGACCTCACTAGGAGCGGCTACACCGACGGGAATTTCAAATGGGTTCTGGGAGGCAAGGCGATGGCTTGGCAGTCAGACAAGTACGGATTCAGGAGCCATGGCAGCTGGGGTTCTGAGGACGACATTTACCTGATGTTCTTCGATGCCAAGGAAATGAGCAAATTCCTCCAGGATGAGGAAAGCGAGGCGATAGCCAAGGCAATAGAGGAAGGTGGCAAAGAGAAGACAGAGAAGCAGGTGAAGAAAGAAGAGGAGAAGGAAAAGAAAGATTCCGTGAAACAGGCCGAAAAGCCTAAAAAGCTTGAACTCGACCTCGAACACAGGGATTACAGGATAAAGAAACTCACCCGCTTCGCCGGCAGGCTCGGAGACTATTTCCTGACCAATGATGGGAAGAAACTCTACTATATCTCGCGCCTGGAAAAGAGCTATGACCTCTGCCTCCTGGATGTGAAGAAAGGGGACATCAGCGTTCTGAGAAAGGGCGTGAGCGGAATACTGGTTCCGTCAAGGGACGGCAAATACATTTACATCTGCGACGGAGCCACCATCACTCGGATGAGCACTGACAACAATTCCACCAAGAGCATTTCTTTCTCCGGAGACTTTGAATATAAGCCGGTCCAGGAACGTGAATATCTCTTCAGCCATGTATGGAAGCAGGTGAAGGAAAAATTCTACGATCCTGCTCTGCATGGAATAGACTGGGACGGCTACAAGGCCAATTACGAGCAGTTCCTGCCATACATCAATAATGATTTGGATTTCGCAGACCTGCTGTCAGAAATGCTAGGCGAGCTGAATGCGTCACACACGGGAGCAAGATATTATTCATCATCAAGGCTCAACATCGGCAGGCTGGGCGTCATCTACGACTACGATTACGATGGTGACGGGCTGAAGATAGCCGAAGTGCTTCTTAACGGGGTCATAAACCTGGCCGACCCTGAAATCAAGGCTGGAGACATCATCCTTGCAATCAACGGCCAGCCAATCAAGGCAGGCGAAAGCTGGTTCAAGCTGCTGCAGAACACTGTGGGCAAAAAGACTGCGCTGAAAATCAAGAAAGGCAAAAAAGAAGTCGAGTTGTTCGTAACGCCTAGCTCATACGAATCAAATCTCTTGTACGACAGGTGGGTGCAGCAAAGAGAAGACGAGGTGGACAAGCTCTCCGGAGGAAAGGTGGGATATTCTCATGTTTCCGGAATGGACTCTCCTAGCTTCAGGCAGGTATATTCCAAGATTCTCGGGAAATACCGCACAGCTGACGCTGCCATCATCGACACTCGCCACAATGGTGGCGGATGGCTGCACGATGACTTGGCATCGTTCTTAAGCGGCAAGGAATATCTTAAATTCCAGCCGCGCGGGAAATACATCGGAAGCGAGCCTTTCAGCAGGTGGACGAAACCGTCCTGCGTCCTCATGTGCGAGGACGATTACTCTGACGCCTCGATGTTCCCATACACCTACAAGACGCTCGGACTCGGCAAGCTTATTGGTCAGCCTGTGCCAGGCACCGGAACCGCCGTGTGGTGGGAATACATGATGAACGGAGTGGTGTTCGGCATCCCTGAGGTCGGCTCGTGGGCAATCAAAGAGGGAAGATACCTTGAGAATATGCAGATAGAGCCTGACATCTACGTGGACAACGACCCAGCTTCAATCCTTCGTGGCGAAGACAAGCAGCTTGAAGCCGCAGTGAAAGAAATGATGAAATAACATAAGAGAAATGGACAAGAAACTGGTCATAATACCTACCTACAACGAAAAGGAAAACATCGAAGCCATCGTCAGGAAGGTGTTTTCCCTTGAAGGAGGCTTTCACATCCTGGTGATAGACGATGGCTCCCCCGACGGAACAGCAACAATCGTGAAAAGGCTGCAAGCCGAGTTCACAGACAGGCTTTTTTTAATCGAAAGGCCTGGCAAGCAAGGACTAGGAACAGCCTATCTGACCGGTTTCCGCTGGTCCATGGAGAATGGTTACGACTACACTACCGAAATGGATGCCGATTTCTCGCACAATCCGGAAGACCTGCCAAAGCTCTACGAAGCAGCCAAGGAATGCGGAGGAATCGCTATCGGGTCACGTTACTGCAACGGGATAAGCGTCGTGAACTGGCCTCTGGGAAGGATACTGATGTCCTATTGCGCATCGATATACGTGAAGACAGTTCTGGGGATGAAGGTCCAAGACTGCACCGCCGGCTTCGTATGCTACTCTCGCGATGTGCTTGAAGCAATGGACTTAGACGATGTGAGGATGAAAGGGTACGGCTTTCAGATCGAGATGAAGTACACCACTTACAAACTCGGATTCAACATAAAAGAAGTACCTATCATATTCGTTAATCGCAAGCTCGGCACGTCAAAGATGAGCGGAGGCATTTTCGGAGAGGCATTCTGGGGCGTCATAAAGCTTCGGTTCAGAAAGATTCATAGACGCAGTTAGATGGCTCGTACTCTGCTTGCCAACGCTCGGATACTGACCGGGGAATGTTTAAGGGTCGGGGCTCTCGGCATCGAGGGCCCTGATATCGTTGGAATATGGGTCCGAGGAGAGGGCGTTAGCGATGACGAAAAAGCTATCGAAGCTTTCCCTGGGGCGGAAATCATAGACCTTGGCGGAAGACTGCTGATGGCTGGCGGAATAGATGCCCATGTGCATTTCAGGGAACCTGGCATGACGCAAAAAGCCGACATGGAAAGCGAATCCAAGGCTGCTTTGCTCGGAGGAATCACTTCTTTCATAGACATGCCAAACACCTCCCCGCCATGCACTACAATTGAAGCCTTGCAAGATAAGCTGACAAGAGCCGAGGGGAGAAGTTGGTGCAACTATGGCTTCCATTTAGGAGCGACAAATGCGAATGTTGGGATAATAAATGAATATATCGCCGATGGCCTTGGAAAATATTTCTTTGGAATCAAGGTCTTCATGGGCTCGTCTACGGGGAATATGCTGGTCGACAGGGAAGATTCCTTGCAGAATATATTCAAGTTAAAAGGGAAGCCAATCCTGATACACAGCGAGGACGAAGGCATCATTAAAGCAAATCTTGAAAAGGCAAAAGCCAAGTTCTGCGAATATGACAAAGAAGGTCGCCTGGTCAGAGATGGGATTCCGTTCAGCGAGCATTCCCTAATTCGCAGCCGCGAGGCCTGCGTCAAATCCACTCATAAGGCCCTGAAATTAGCTGAAGAATTTGGCACGAGGCTGCATATCCTTCACGTAAGCACCTCCGACGAAGTTGATATGATTCGCGAAGCCAAGTCCCGCGGGGTTCATGTCACTGCTGAAACATCGGCGAATTATCTATGGTTCGACGACTCAGCTTACGACTCCATGAAAGGGCTGGTCAAATGCAATCCTGCCATCAAGACTGCCCAAGACAGGGTGGCGCTCCGCAAAGCGTTGGCAGACGGCACGATTGACGTCATCGGTTCAGACCATGCCCCTCACCTGCTTTCGGAGAAGCAGAGGGATTACCTCAATTGCCCTTCCGGAGTGCCTTCCGTGCAGCAATCGCTCTCAGTCGCTTTCACCGTAGCGCATCAGTGCGGGATTCCGCTCACGAGAATCGCTTCCGCATATTCAGAAAACATAGCGTATATTCTCGGAATAGAGAAGAGAGGTTTCCTGAAGACGGGCAGCCGCGCCGACCTCACCGTGATAGACCCTGACGAAGAATTCACGGTGGGAATACCTGCTTATAAATGCGGCTGGACTCCTTACGAGGGGCTACGCCTCTGCGGGGCAGTAAAGATGGTCTTCCTGAATGGAGAGCTTGCCGTGAGAGATGGAATAGTCGTTTCCAGCAAGCCGTCAGGGCAGGCGATATGAGAAATCAGACAGTCTTCAGCAAACGTAATGAGATACGCTTACGGTCCAAATCTACGGCAAGGACGCTCACCATCACATGCTGATGAAGTTTCACCTTCTGATGGTTCATCTGCGAGACGTGAATAAGGCCGTTCTCGTGTATCCCGATGTCGACGAAAGCTCCGAAATTCGTAATATTCGTAATGATTCCAGGCAATTCCATGCCCACTTTCAAGTCATCTATTTCGTGAATGTCTTCGGAGAAATTGAACTCCTGAGCAGATTCGCGAGGATCAAGGCCGGGCTTCGCCAGCTCTTTGAGAATATCATTAATGGTAGGCAGGCCGAACTCCCCTTCCACATACTTCTGAGGGTCAATCTTTGAGATAAGCTCCTTGTTGCCGACAAGTTCTTTTGTAGATATGCCTAAGCCGGCAGCCATCTTATCCACTATGTGGTAACACTCCGGATGAACGGCAGAGTTGTCCAGAGGATTCCGAGCCCCGTGAATCCGCAAGAAGCCTGCGCACTGCTCGAAAGCCTTAGGTCCCAGCTTCGGCACTTCCTTCAGCTGTTCCCGAGAAGAAAAGCCACCTATCTTGGTTCTGTAATCCATAATATTCTGAGCCAGCGCCGGTCCTATCCCTGAAACATAGCTGAGCAAGTATGGGCTGGCGGTGTTCAGGTTCACGCCAACGCTGTTGACGCATATCACCACGACATTATCCAGTTTTTCGCGGAGCAAGTTCTGGTCCACGTCGTGCTGGTACTGCCCCACCCCAAGAGACTTGGGGTCAATCTTCACGAGCTCCGCCAGAGGATCCATGAGGCGGCGGCCGATGGAAACAGCCCCACGCACGGTCACGTCTTCGTCAGGGAACTCTTTCCTGGCAACCTCCGATGCCGAATAAATGGAAGCTCCATCCTCGCTGACGGTATATACCTTCACATTGTCCGGGATGCCAACCCTCTTTATGAAATCTTCTGTCTCCCTGGACGCAGTCCCATTTCCTATCGCGATGGCCTCTATGCCATATTCCTCTATCATGGAGGAAACTGCCATGATAGATTTAACCTTCTCGTTCTGTGGAGGATGAGGGAATATGATTTCGTGGTGCAGCAGGTTCCCCTGTTCGTCAAGGCAGGCAATCTTGCAGCCGTTCCTGAAGCCAGGATCAATCGCCATAGTGCGCTTCTGACCCACTGGAGGAGACAGCAGAAGCTGCGTAAGGTTCTCTCCGAAAACGTTGATGGACTCAATGTCCGCCTTTTCCTTGGCCTCTTTCAGGATTTCGTTGCTAATCGAAGGCTCCAGGAGACGCTTGTACGCATCGTCAACAGCCTCCCTTATCTGCTCGCCTAGCCTCTGGCTCGGGTACCGATGCTCCTGGCAGAAATCATAATAAATCTTGTTCCCGCATTTCTCCGGATCCGCATCGATGCTGACGCTAAGGAAACCCTCGTTCTGAGCTCTTAGGATAGCTAGGAGATTGTGAGACGGAATTCTTTGGAGAGGCATGGAAAAATTGAAGTATGTCCTGTATTTCTGCGCCTCTAGGGATTCCGATGCTGACTTGGTAGCTTTAGACTCTATCCTTCTGGTTCTGAATATGCTCCTGAGGTCATCGCGGATAGCCGCAGTCTCGGATATTCTTTCAGCGACGATGTCCCTTGCCCCCGCCAAAGCATCTTCTACAGTGGACACCTTGTCATTGAGGAACTTGCGGGCTTCCGCCAAAGGATCTGCGATGCTTACCTCCCACATCCGGTCCGCCAAAGGCTCCAGCCCCTTTTCTTTGGCAACAGTGGCTCGGGTGCGCCTCTTCGGCCTGTACGGCAGATACAAGTCCTCCAGCTCGCTAGAGACGACGCAATTCTCGATCTTCGAACGCAATTCATCGGTCAGCTTTCCTTGCTCCCGGATAGTTGCCAGAATGCCAGCCTTGCGTTTCTCCATTTCTGCGAATATCTCATTCCAATGCTGGATCTCAGACACTTGCATGTCATCTAATCCACCGGTCTTTTCTTTCCTGTAGCGGCTTATGAACGGAATTGTATTTCCTTCCTCGAAGAGCTGCACGCAGTTCTCCACCTGCCACTCTTTGATGCCCACCTTCGAGGCTATTGTCTTTATATATATATCTTTCATATTCAATGTATCATAAATTGCGAAGCAAGTTCAGCATGGTCTCTTGCATGTCAGTCCTGCGACACTACTTTCAATTCGTTGCGGTAAGCCGAAAAAATGTTCGACTTGGAGACGAAACCTAGATATGTCCTGTCATGCTTAACGACAGGCAGGTTCCACGCATCGGACACCTCGAATTTCTTCATGACGGCATCCATCTTGTCATCCTCATAGACATATTCAGGAGCTGTTCTCATGTAATTGTAAACGTGGTAATCGTTGTAATGCTCATACCTGAACATATCTTTCCTTATATCAGACAATGAAACATAGCCCTGAAACCGCTTCTTCGAGTCCAGCACCGGGAATATATTCCTCTTGGATTCAGAGACTACGTTCACAAGCTGCCCAAGGGTATCATCTATCTCCACGGGTGAGAAATCGGTTTCTATCACGTCCTGAACCTTCATGAGCGTCAGCACTGCCTGATCGCTGTCATGCGTCAGCAGAGCACCATCGTGCGCGATACGCTTCGTATAGATTGAATATGTCTCGCCGAGCCTGGTGGTGCCGAATGCAATCGTGGCCGTAATGATTAGCGGGAGAAACAGTTCATAGCCACCTGATATTTCAGCAATCAAGAATATCGCCGTCATAGGCGCCTGCATCACCCCAGCCATAAGGCCAGCCATGCCTACCAGCACGAAATTCTGTTCAGGGACAGTCATAGAAGTGCCCGCCAGCAGAAGATTGATTACCCTGGCAACGAAGAAACCCGCTATTGCTCCTACGAAAAGAGTAGGGCCGAATGTGCCTCCGACTCCTCCGCCTGCATTCGTAAAAGTCATGGAGAACACCTTAAGGATGAGAATAAGCAAGAAGAATATCGGCACCGACCACTGATTATTCGTCATGAATGCTAGAGGAGTCTGTCCCTCGATAGATATTTCTTTCCCATTCAGCAATGCACCCAGGGAACCATATCCCTCACCATAGAGCGGAGGGAAAAGGAATATTAATATTCCCAGGCATACGGCGCAGATAGCCCATTTCCTGTACGGGTTCCTATCCTTCCCAATCTTATCCTCCATGAACAAAGTCATCCTGATGAAATAGATGGAGCAAGCGCCGCAGAAGAGTCCCAAGATGATGTAAAAAGGAATATTCTTAAGCGCAAATGGGGTCAGGGTGCATTCGAATGGGGTTGAATCTCCTAGGAATATGTAAGATATGACGGTCGCAGAAACTGTCGCTATCAGCAGCGGCATCATGCTGGTCATCGAAATATTGAACAGGAGTATCTCCAACACGAAAAGAACGCCGGCAAGAGGGGCTTTGAATATGCCAGCGACGGCAGCCGCAGCCCCACAGCCCAAGAGAATGGTCATGCTCCTGTAAGAAAGCCCCATGTACCTGGCGAAATTCGAGCCTATGGCTGCCCCAGTGTAAACAATGGGCGCCTCGGCTCCGACAGATCCGCCAAAGCCGATGGTAATTGAGCTAGCCACGATTGAAGACCACATATTATGCGGCTTTATCCTGGATTCATTTTTCGAGACGGCGACCAGAGCCTTAGTGACCCCGTGACCGATATTATCTTTGATTATGTATTTGCAGAAGAGCATGGCCAGGAACATGCCTACGCCTGGCATCACTAAGTAAAGAATCCAATTCTGCCAGCCCCCAAGCACACTATTCAGCCCTCTCTGAATGATGCCGATCATCGTTTTAAGGAACACTGCGGCCAAGCCAGACAAAATGCCGACCACCAGACTCAGTAGAAGCAGCTTGTGTGGTTCCGAGAATTTCATCAAGCTTTGCCTGAGCGGAGACCACACGTGCCTGGATATTGGATTCGATTTCGACATAGTTAAGCAAATTTAAGAAAATATGCTGAAAAAATAATGATGGGGAGTGCCATCACGGCTCTCCCCATCAGATAGCGCAAAGTTCTAACTTATGAGTGATTGACTTTAATGTATTCTCTGAACATTACATCCGCCATTCCTGGCGTCCCTGGCCACGCCGCATCCAAGAAAAAATAATTAACTTAGCGCAGTTAAAATGTTCATCAATATGGGAAAGGTAAGATTCGGGCTGGTCGGAACAGGGAGGATCACCGACTGGGTGTTGAAAGGAGCCGTTCTGGAGCCTCGTTTCGAGGCAGCTGCGATATGCTCCAGGAGCGAAGACAGGGCCGCAGACTTTGCAGCAAGGCATAATATTCCAAGGACGTTCACAGACGTGGACGCAATGGCATCGGACCCTGACATCGATGCCATATACATCGGGACTCCGAATGAAACTCATAGAGACTTGGCGGTTAGATGCATGGAGCACGGCAAACACGTCATGTGCGAGAAGCCGCTGGCTTCTAATGCTGCTGAAGTGGAGGAAATGATTGACGCGGCTCGAAGGAACGGGGTAATGCTGATGGAGGCGATGATCTCGACGCTGAGCCCTAATTTCCTCAATGTTCAGAAAGAGGTCAGGCGGATTGGCGGAGTGAGGCACTATTCGGCGACATATTGCCAATATTCCTCAAAATATGACCTTCTGAAGCAGATTCTTGCAAGCCACAGCTCAAAAAGCCAGGCTCTGGAAGCAAATTCTCAGAACGTACCTAGTTCTTTCAATCCGGACTGCTCCGGAGGGGCCTTGATGGATGTAGGAATATATACTATTTACCCAATGGTCGTGCTTTTCGGAGAGCCTAAAGGGCTGACTGCGAAGGCAACGACTTGCGAGGTGCCAACGACAAACGGGCCTAAGCCTATCGACCTGCAGGGAAATGTGATTTTTGAATATGAGGGCATGAGTGCTGAGGTCATGTACTCCAAGATTGCCGACTCGCTGCTGCGCACGGAGATTTCCTGCGATGCGGGGATTATCTCCCTGGATCAGATTCATATCACTCGGGACGTTACGTTTACGAAAAGAGGGGCGCCCACTTCCGGGCGGTCTGGAATGCCGGAGGCCGTGGACATAACAGTGCCACGCGATGCTGACGAGTACCAGTGTGAGTTCAGAGAATTCATTAACGTGCTTCAGTCCGGCAAGTTGGAGTCGGAGAATAATTCTCTGGAGAATTCCCTTGCCACAGCCCGCATAATGGAAGAAATCCGCCACCAGACCGGCATTGCCTTTCCAGCAGATAAGTTTTGAATTACGATACGGATGACGATCAAAAGAACAACGCTCCTTTTAGCATTGGCTCTGCTGTGCGCGTGCTCTCAGGCGCCGAAGACTCTCCTCCAGACTGGAGACCTCGTATTCGTAGGGCTGCATAAGGACATGCCAGACTCTTCTATGTCTAGCGCAATTGCTGCCGCTACAGGCCCGGAGGACACCTTGGAGATAATCCATGTCGGAATCATAGATGTTTCCGGCGACTCAGTTTACGTGCTCGATGCGACAATCAAGCACGGCGTGGACAGGCATCCCCTGGACACGCTGGTTCAGGATTTCACTCGTCACGACGGCACGAAGCCAGTACTGATTTTCAAGCGATTGAAGGACAACAAACCTGCCCGGGAGTATGTCCGGAATGCGAGGCAGCGCCTCGGCCAGCCTTACGATTTCAACTTTCTGCCTGACAATGGCGCCTGCTACTGCTCCGAGCTGGTACGAGACAGCTACTTCGCAGGAAATGAATATGTCTTCGAGAATAAGCCCATGAACTTCAAAGGGCCAGATGGCGAATATCCTGCCTACTGGGTCAAGCTATTCGCCAAGATGGGAGTACCTATTCCACAAGATGTCCCTGGCACCAATCCACGCGACATGATGCTCTCCCCTGCGCTGCAAGATATTCAATGATTTCTACATCGCAACTACCAATCATCCTCTGTGGCCGCTTTTCCCGCAAGGTGATTTATCTAGCGGTTGTGCAAGAGTTCACGAGATAGACGATCGAGACATACGGGATGCCGGAATTGGTGGCGAGACCAATCTCGCAGGTACGGCTGTTCGAATATCCCACCTTGCAGTCTTTCACCTGCTCGCGAAGCTTCCTAAGCGCATAAGCATTCAGTTCCGGATAGGACATGCCCTTGTCGCCGGCAAAGGCGCAGCAGCCAACACCATCCGGAACAATGACTTTGCTGGAACAGAGCGATGCCAGCCTGACGAAAGTTTCATCGACCTTCATCAGCCTCGTGGAGCAGGTAAGATGCACAGGCACCGGTTCGTCAGTCTTATGGAATTCGAGCCTGTCTTTCAAGAATTTATAAATGAATTCAGCCGGCTCGTACAAATCCATGTCATTAATATGCTGCCTAAGATGATGCAGGCATGGGCTCTGATCGCAGAGAACCGGCAGTCTCCCCTCCTGGGATGCCTTCCAGATTGCATCCTTCATCTCCTTGAGCTTCATCGAAGCCACATCCGGCATTCCTTTGCTCTCCCAGATGGTCCCGCAACAAAGCTTCGACATATTCTCCGGGAATATGACCTCGCAGTGAGCTTTCCGCAACAATTCGCAAGTTTCCTCCACCAGAGGCCTCTTGAATGAGCTGTGCAGCGGCATTCCCATCATCTGATTCATGCAGCTAGGAATATACACGACCTTTAAGGTTTCGAGCTTCGTCACCGGATTGGGCTCGGCGGATGAATTAGCGGAGATGATTCCTTTCGGAATCTTATATGGTCCGGGAGTGGACGGAGTCCAGAGCATGATGCCGAACGAATCGTGAAGCCAGCGGCAAAGACCCTTCATGGCACGCATTCCCAAAACTTTTTCGCCCAGTCTTGCCGAGCCCAACAGGAAACGAATCAAGGACTTGACTCCGGCGAAATGCTTCGCGGCGAACACGCCCAGGGAGCGACCGCCCGGATGGGACGGAAGGACCTCCCTGCGAATCTCGTGCGTGAGGTCTGCCACATTTATGCCCATAGGGCAGGACATAGAACACAATCCGTCTCCGGCGCACGTCCTGTCTCCATCGTAGGCATATTCCTTTTCCAATATCCTCAGCCTCCCAGCCGCATCAGCATCGCCTTTCTCAGAAAGCAGCCTCAGCCTCTCCATCTCACGCCTCGCCACTATCCTGGTCCGCGCCGACATGGAGAATCCGCAGGACACGCAATTCACCTCGCAGAAACCGCACTCTATGCACTTGTTGATCTTCTCCAGCTTTTCGTCCCCATGCCCGTTCAGCACTGGAAGAGCCTTGAAATCACGCAAATAACACTCTGGATCATCATTAAATATGACGCCTGGATTCAATATTCCCAATGGATCGAATAAAGCCTTCACTCGTTTCATCAACGAATATGCCTTCTCGCCCCACTCGTATTTCACGAATGGAGCCATGTTCCGCCCTGTCCCATGCTCAGCCTTCAGCGATCCATCGTATTTATCCACAACCAGATGCACGAGATCCTGAATCATAGCCTTGTAGCGTTCGACTTCTTTCCGTGAATCAAATGCCTGATTGATAATGAAATGGAAATTCCCTTCCAGAGCATGGCCGTAGATGCAGGAATCGTCGTAGCCATGCCTGTCCAGCAAATCGGAAAGATCGGCAGTGGCATTCGGCAAATCTTGAATATGGAAAGCTACGTCCTCGATGAGACAGGTGGTGCCAATGCGCCTCATGCCTCCGACGGAAGGAAATATTCCGGAGCGGATGGCCCAGTATCTTGAATATACCGCCGGATCCTCCGTGAACTTGAACGGGACATAAGTTTTGAAGCCATCGACGATGGACGTTATTTCCTGAATATGCTGACGAAGTTCTTCTTCAGAGTCTGCCCTGGTCTCAATCAGCAGAGCGGTTAAATTCGAGCCTGTCGAATCGTTCATCGATGCCAGCGAACGCTTATCCAAGAGTTCCACTGCGCTGACGCTCACCTCTTTAAGGGCCACGACCGCCCTTGCCGCCTCCCGAATGTCAGAGAAATATATCATGGCGCTGGCCCTGAGACTGGACAACGGAAGCGTCCTCATCGTGACTTGGCTAAGGAAGGCCAGAGTGCCTTCGGAGCCGACCAGCAGGTGAGTGATGATGTCGAACGAATCGTCGAACCGCACGAAAGGCAGAATGTTGAGACCGGTGACGTTCTTGATTGAATATTTATAATTTATTCGGTCCGTGAGTTCCTTGTCTGCACGAATCTCGTCTCTTAAAGCCTCTATCGCACGCAAGAAGTCCCCATGCTCGTCGTAGAAAGCCTTGCGGCTGTCTCTCGACGAAGTGTCCAGCACAGTTCCATCGGCAAACACAATCCTCGCCGAGAGCAGTTCCTTATCGCTGTTCGCATGCGTGCCGCAGCTCATGCCGGACGCATTGTTCATCACTATTCCGCCCACCATGCAACTGTTCACCGATGCCGGATCCGGCCCGAAATATCGGCCGTACTGCGCAAGAATCTTGTTGACGTGGCCGCCCACGAGTCCAGGCTGCATCGTGATAGTCTTTTTGTCAGGAGACAGTGAATACTTCTCCCAGTGTTTTCCTGCGACTATGAGAACCGAATCAGTGATCGCCTGCCCCGAAAGGCTTGTACCAGCCGCTCTGAAAGTCACGGGAACTTTCATTCCGTAAGCCTCTTTCAGCAATCGGGACACTTCCTCCTCGTTGTCCGACCGCACGACAATTTGCGGTGTCAGACGATAAAACCCCGCATCAGTTCCCCATGCAAGGCATTTCAAGGCATCGGCATAAATCCTTTCTTTTGGAATGAAAGTGCTTATTTTCTTAAGAAATTCAGTCTGCCGCTGGTCCATATCGTTTAACGTTACTGTTCGTTCAGAATTGGTTTAAAGTTAATAATTTTTCAAGAAAGATTGGCATTTGGGGGAAACCCGCTACGGCATATTCATAGAAAAATCCTAACTTTGCGTAGGTTAGCATTTCTGAATATGAGAAAACTTATAGGATCGCTGGTCATCGCCATCATTGCTGGCGCATTAGGAATAGGTGCATGGATATTTTTTAAGGATAAAGGTCCTCGGGAGAGAATAGATGCCGAAAACGGCAGCAAAGTCATCGTCGAGGAATTAAGTTATTACAGCCACGGTAAAAAAATGTTCGGCAAGGTCTTCAAGCCAACGGACGAGAATGGGAATTTCCCAGACTCTCTCGGCAAACGGCCTGCCATAATATTCTTTCACGAACCCTTATGCACTTCCCTGCCCCAAAGCGTGCTAACCAGTCTGGCGTCACACGGGATAGCCGGGTATATGGCCGCCCTGCACGATGACAAAGATGCCCAGACCCTGCTCGATAAAATAAGGAATGAGAAGTTCGTGGAAAAAGACCTGGTCTTTTTCGTTGCTGACAGTGCTTCAGCGAAAGCCGCCATTGGCGCAGCCGCAAAAAATAAAAAGAAGGTTGCGGGATTAGTCCTGATCAGGCCATCGGAGGAATTGACGAGTTCTAAGAATATGCATAAGTATGGCAAAGAAGCCTGCATCGTCAAGGGCAACGAAAATGCCCGGATTCTTGAATATCTCGAATCCCTAGGCGCTCTCAAATAATCTTGTTGCGTTCAGCCGCGCGGATGATGGCTGAGGATATTTCTCTGCCATGTTGAGGAGTCGATGTGGGTGTAGATTTCGGTCGTTAGTATGGATTCGTGGCCGAGCATCTCCTGAACGACTCGTAGGTCTGCCCCGTGCTCGATGAGGTGGGTTGCGAATGAGTGCCGGAACGTGTGCGGAGATATTTCCTTGTGAATGCCTGCCAGCATTGCCTGCTTCTTCACCATGTTGAACATGGAAATGCGGCTGAGGGATTTGCCGGACTTATTCAGGAACAGGATGTCATCATATTCAGAAGAATAAGGCTCCGGCCTCAGCGCAAGGTAGTTTTTTATGGCATCAGCCGCCATGTTCCCTAGCGGCACGACCCTTTCTTTGTTACCCTTTCCTACTACTCGCACGAAATGCTCGTCCAGATAGACGAAAGAAATTTTTAATCCGACTGCCTCGGAAACCCTTAACCCACAACCGTAAAGCACCTCCAAGATTGCCCTGTCACGTTTCCCTGTCCAAGTGCTCAGGTCAACGGAATCCATGATTGCCGACACCTCGTCTTCCGAAAGAACCTCCGGCAGATACCGGCCCAGCTTAGGGGAATCTACTGCATCCACGGGATTATCCTTCCGCTCGCCCTCGACTATCAGCCATCTGAAGAAAGAATTCATTGCGCTCAAGAGCCTGGCCTGAGAGCGCTTCGAGATGTCCTTGCGCTTTGCTAAGTAGGCCACTATGTCATCTGAAGCGACTTCAGCAGGAGGCAAAGGCACAATGTCGAAAAACTCCCGCAAGTCAGAGACATATGATGCCACCGTATTCGGCGACATCGCCCTCTCTATTCTCAGATAGTCCGAGTAATCCGATATTATCTTCCCCGTCAGGTCCATCTACAGCGTACTGTACTTCTTGCCGTAATCGAGCTGCTGCCGGAGATAGTCGTCAGCGTAGACTATCTTGTAATCGACAACCTTGCCATCTTTCTCTACCGGCACGATGTCCGGATTCACGAAACCACCGTAAGGCTTCAGGCCCAGCGCATCATAACGAGCCTTCACTTCCTCGTGCAGCTGCCTGTCGACATTCACGGCATAAACATCAATCAGGTTCTTTCCTGCCTTGTAATCCCCTTCCGACTTTATCCTTTGGATTTCAGCGAGCAGCTGGGCGAAAAGCCCGCGAAGCGCCTCGTAGTCATGGATCACGAAATAAGTCTTTCCTTCTTTCTTAACCTTCTGGATGACATTGTTCTGCGCCCCCTTCTCGTAGCACCATTCGGCGATGAGCTTGCGATTCTGCATGTGAGCCTCCGTGACCGTGCGCCCTAGCTCGATCCTGTTCAGCTGAACCATCAGTCCGTTACGGATATAGCTGTCATATTCAGCCTTGTAAGCCTCCCCGTCCGGCATTATGCCCAGCTCGACCAACTTGGGATCCGCAGCATAGTACAGGCCGAAAAGGTCTGCCCTTGCCTCTTCCAGGGCAGACTGATACTCTCCCAGAGCCGTGGAAGACACGCCCGGCAAAAGCTGTCCCGATCCATGCCCCAGGCATTCATGCAGGTCGGTATGGATTTCATCGGCGTAGGAGCCATATTTTTTGTACCTGTCTATCTCTTCCTGCGAGTACGCAAACTCGTTCAGCGCACTCGCAGGTGATTCCTGCGCCGCCATGTCGTAAGCATGGGTGATGTTGGCGATGGTCACCGACTTCGAGCCGTAATCCCTGCGGATCCAGTCCGAGTTCGGCAGATTTATCCCGATAGGGGTAGACGGATAAGTAGCACCGGCCAGAGCCACGGCGTTTACCACCTTTGCTGACACGCCTTTCACCAGAGGCTTCTTGAAGCGCTGGTCAATCGGAGAATTGTCTTCGAACCATTGAGCATTGGCGCTCAGCACCTCGGTGCGAGCCGACGCAGCCGAATCCTTGATGTTCACATATCCCTCCCAAGTGGCTTTCCTGCCGAGCGGGTCGTCATAGTCTTCGATGAAGCCGTTTATGAAATCTACGTGCCCGATGGTGTCCTGAACCCACTCTACGTTGAAGTCGTCCCAGAGCTTCAAATCTCCCGTTTCGTAATATTCAATTAATAGGTTCAACGCCTTCTTCTGAATCTCATTCTCAGCCACTTCGGCTGCCTTTCCTAATTCAGCGACTATCTTCTCCAAGGCATTTGAATATATTCCTCCAACCTTCCAAGGCTCTTCCACGACTTTGCCGCCCACCTTCACGACCTTGGTATTAAGGCCGTAGGCGACTGGGGTAGTATCATTCGGATCCATTATGGAATTGTAATAGTCCTCTACCTCCTTGCGAGTTACGCCGTCATAAAAATTCACGGCAGAGAGAGCTACGATGTCGCCACTGGAAGAGGTTGAGCGCCGTTGCGGATAAATGTCCTTTGAATATATCACATTAAGCAGCGTGTCGGCTTTCCCGCCTTCGCCGATTGCCTCCATCAGACTCTTGAAATATTCCTTCGAGCATTCCGGAAAGAACTTGTCCTCGGCATAGTGATGATGCATGCCATTAGAGAAAAAGAGTCTCTTCGCATACACAGTGAATTTCTGGAAATCCTCGCTGTCCCGATCGCCTTTATATTCATTTAATATATCCTCAACCGCATGCCTTACTGGCAGGTTCCATTTGCAATATTGGTCCCAAGTAATATCCCTGCCGTACTTTGCAGCCTCTGAGAGATGGTAAGCATATTCTTTCTGCCTCAGCGTCAAGTCTTCCCAGCCAGGCACCTGATAGCGCATTACCTTCAAATCCGCAAATTCGTCCAGCAAATAATGAAAATCCTCATTCTGAGCCGTCCGCTCATCTTTCTGTCCCCCTTGACCACATGCGCTCAGCAATGCAGCCACACCGAAAATTGTCAGCATATTCTTTAAATTCATAAGTCAAGATTTTTCTTGAGCATTAAATATACGAAAATATTTGCGACAAATGGATGACAGATAAAAGATAAACCCATCAAAATCGAATGATTAAGGGATGATTCAATGTGCGGGTGAAGGGACTCGAACCCATATGCACTAGGCACCAGATCCTAAGTCTGGCTTGTCTACCAATTTCAACACACCCGCAAAACCTTTCGAGAAGCCGATTCCGAGCCCGAAAGGATTGCAAATTTAAATATATTTTCTGAAAAACCCGAATTTTTCGCAGGCTAATTGTAGACTATTTACCATAATGCTATTTACTTTCCGTTTCCGGAGCTGGGACAACTGCGCTGCTGATAATCTTTTCAAACGCTTTCATGATGCCTTTCTCGGACGTACTGAGCGAATCGGTCTGAGCCTCAGAAGAATAGTCAAGCTGAGATTTTTTCTTCTCTATCGCCTCTTGAGACTGCTCAGTCCGCAGCAATGCCTGGTCGACCCCGCTTTGATAAATATTGTGAATTGAATTCACGAGATTGAGCCTCAAGGCATCAACCTGATCTTCAAACGATGGCAGTCTGACGCTCTTGTACTTAGCTCTTCCGAGCCTCCAGCCCCAGTCGGAGAACGAGCCTTTCAAATTCACCCCGAAACGGAACGGGATCGGAGAGCGTAAAGCAGAGAAGTGGTACTTAAAATTCTGGTCGAACTTCTGCATGCCGCTGAGAGCCAAAGTATATCGGTCCACCTTCAGAAGGAATGGGAAAATTTCCAGCTTATTATCCTTCAATATGCCTCTTATGGACATGTCTGCAATAACGCTCGAATCCCTGTTCTTGAACATCAGCGTCTTGCGAAGCTTGTCCACTTCCTCGCCACCCTCCAGCAGCAGGTTCTTGCCATCGATCTTTACGATGCCATTCAGGGTAGGAAGCAGGATATTCATTTTCTCATCTATCGTGGCAGTAGCAGCCATCTCGCAATCCAGCAAGCCGTTGAAAGCCTTTAACATTGGCACGATGCTGTCCACTGCCGGAAACAGATGAATGACTTTCTCGGCAGTGATGTTGGAAAGCGTGAGATCGAAGCCGGCTTTCAAGTCTTTCTTCGTCTTCGTGGAATAGAAGCCTTCCAGATATGCCTCGCCCATATTCGTCATCATCAAGGTGTTCGTCAACTGAAGGCAACGTTGCTTCATCTCTATGTCGGAAGAGAGATATGAAGTTTCCAGATCCGAATATACGACCTTGTCGGCCTGAATATTCACTTTAGCATTAAGGTTGGAAGGCAAAATCACTGTTGAGCGCTCTATGACGCTGTCCAGAACAGCTTTCTCTATCACCTTTTTCATATATTCATTGTCTGCGACGGACTCGTCAAGGCTCTCCGGCTTTACGAACTTGCTACCGGCGTTCAAGGCTTGCAATATCTCATCCACGTCTATCAGTCCCGCATTCACGTTCAAATCCAAGTTCAGAAGCGACCTGCCTCGCCCAGATAGAGCGCGCCTAAGTCCGGTCAGCGAACCTCTGACAGAAAGCTCCGAATTTCCAGAATGAGCAGAAACGTTGGCCAGCTCCAGCTTGTCATTGCTGAGCCTGCCTTCGAAATCTGAAATCTTGTTTTCCAACGGGAAGTATGGGGTGATCACGGTTCCTTCATCTATCTTGAACTCTGCCAGGAAGTCCCAGTTGCGAACGTATTGCGCCATCGCTTCGCTCAAATGGATGTCTATGTCCTTCTTTTTGAAATCTTCCTCGGAAAGGTAATCCGGAACGGACCGGCCAGCGCTCAGCAATCTGAAGGCATATCTGAAAAGCGAATCTCTAGGAACCAAAGGATAAAGCTTGTGGAGAGAATCCAGTTTCTGCCTCCTGCTAAGCTCTGCGCTGTCATCAGGATGCGCAGACGCAGTCAGTTTGATACCGGAAACAGAATACCTGTCCACGCCCGAGCGCAAGACCGCCCCATCATAATTGCAATTCAGGTTCAGATAAGGAATAGTCTTGCAGCCAGAGACTTCCGGCCTGTAAATGAATATGTTGCTGGCATCTTTGACCCCGACGAACACGGAATCTGCTCCTCTGAGACCGATTGCAGCCACTTCCAAATGGCCGTGGAGAGGGTGCTTCCCGGGATTCGACTTGATCTCGTTTTTGGAATTGTGGGCAAGAAGTTTCACGCCACTCCCCCGTATGAACATTGACGAGCCGTATGTGGCGAAAAGGCTGTCGGTCTCGGCTCTCAGGCAGGTGACATTCTCTGCTCCATTCTCATGGTCTCCATCCTCTTCTCGCCCAAGATTGACAGAAGTCGATCCGAGATACGCCAACAGGGTGTCGCGCGGGATGCTGATCTGGATGCCGCTGCTCTCCATGGTGCCAGACAACCCACAACCAGAGAAGTTGTATGCATCTAGCTGAGACAGGCGGGTGGTTCCCGAAACATTGCCAGCTAAATTCCCAGAAATGGAAATTCCCAGGCTGTCAGGGAAAAGATAAGACAGAGAGTCAAGATCCACTTTGATGTCGCTGTCCAGCGTAATTGACGGATCGCTGTCCAGAAGGTTTTCACACGACCCGGAAAGACTCAGATCAATGCCCCTGAGCGAAAAACAGAAATCGGGAATATTGGCACGTAGTTTCTCGTTCTCCGTCTTCAAAGTCAAATCCAGATCCAAGACTCCCGTCTCGCCCATGCCTTCGTAAGTAATCTCGGAGCGAGGAATCTGTAGGCGCACGGACATATCCGGGAAAACGCCTTCGGAATATTCACCGTCGCAATGAGCATCGAGGGTGATGGTGGCATCGGTGTCGAATTTCCCAAGAATCGGGAAGTTGTCCTTGAAAGCCGATGCTATCTCGCTCACTCTCTGCTTGTCGATAGAGAGATCAGCCTTGATGCAAGGCTTCTTCCCGCTCAACCTGAGATAGGCATCTCCCTTAACGAGAACGTTTGCCACAGAGACGGACAATTCCGGCACGTCCAGGATTTTTTCTGCAAGATCCGGCTTGATGAGGCCGCCAATGTTAATCGGAATCACCATCCTCCCATTGGATCTGAGGGCAAGGAAGGCCTTGGAATTCATACCTACATCGAAATATTCGCCATGATTCTTGATCCTCATCTGATCCATTGCGAAAGCCACCGTATCAGCGGGCAGCCTTCCGGCAAAGAATAGAGAATCGAGAGACAGCGATATGTCGGTCTTCCTGCCTTTCTCGGTCGTAAGGCGGCCATTGAAAAACAGTTCCTTCAGGGACACGGTGCCGAATATTGTGTCGGCAGGATTCGTGTACACGACGAAAGGCCTCTCCGACAGGCGCACCCTGGACACGGAAATCGGTGGCAGCGGATGCGAAGAAGTATCTGAACCGTCTCCCAATGGGAATTTGAACACATTCCAGTTAGCGTTCAGAGAATCATATTGATGGGCGAAGACCCTGGGGCTCGAAAGCTCTGCCAGCCTGATACGATATTTCCCGAATATCAGCGAGACATAATCGATCGCCGCCGAAAATCTGTCGAAGTGGGCCAGGGTGTCGGTCTCGGTGCCCCTTCCCTGCCTCATCAGAAAATCGTTAACGCTCAGAGAATCATCGAAAGACGAAAATCTATCATGAGGATAAGTTATAGAGAAGTCGTCGATCGTGACGTTGAAATAAGGAAAGCTGCGGAACATAGATGCGGTGACCTTGTCGAACACTATGGAGCCATCGATATATTCAGAAGCAACTGCGTTCACGACTCTGGTCATGACCTTTGAGTTCAGCAGCACCTGGAGGGCTATGATGACAAAAGCCCAGATGCCAAGGATGCTGAACAGGACAGCCCTTAGCGCAGCATATTTTCTTTTTGGCCTCATTTCCCTTACCATTTTCCACAAATCAGTGTTTTAAGCAAAAATACTAAATATTATTTGTTAAATTAGCGCCAAACTAACAGCAATGAAGCTAATATATTCAATATTAATCTCGGCATTTTTCTTTTGTCTTCCAAATGCCGCCGTCGCATCAGATGATATATTCGTAAGCCCGAGTGGCAATGACTCTGCCTCTGGCAATGCCTCCAATCCTCTGGCGACCGTGGAGGCCGCTCTAAAGAAGGCTGCCGAAGGCACTACCATCCATCTGGGCGAAGGAATATTTAGGATCACCCAACCAATTGAAATCTCAGCCACCGACATCAGCATCATAGGCGCCGGAATGGGCAAGACATCTATTTCAGGAGCCGTAGAGCTGCCTCATTTCAAGGAATATGCTAAAGGGATATGGTATATTGACTTATCTGGCTCTCTGCCATGCACTGGCCCTATCAGGCAGCTTTTCGTGAACGGGCGAAGAGCTGTGCTGGCCAGAACTCCCAATGGAATAGAGTGCTTCAAGACAGTAGGTGGCTCAGAGGTGCTAATCGACACTACCTCAGATAGAGGTGCGAGACAAGGATTGTCCGCCGGCTTAATCACGCTAAGCCCAGAGCAGCTAAAAGCTTTGGACGGCATAGACAAATCGAATCCTCAGGATGTCATCATAACCCTACTCCATAAATGGGACGTGACGAAACGAGCCCTCTGGTCCGTGGACGACAAGAAATCAATCATGTACTTCGCCCAGAACAGTCAGAAGCCGTGGAACCACGTATGGGAAGTATCGCAATTCTATTTCGAAGGCGATAAATCCTTCATGGACGATGCCGGGGAATATTTTTATGACGAAGGAGAGATGAGGCTCTACTACATGCCTCGCGAAGGTGAGACCTTGGAAACCAGCACGGCTGAAATTCCTGTCGTCAGGCAATTCATGAATATAAAGGATTCCAAGAATATAATTTTCAAGGACTTGACTTTTGAATATTCCAGATTGCCACTTTCATGGAAAGGGTTAGATCCAAGTCAAGGAGCTGCCGCTTCGGATGCATCCGTAATGATTTCCGGCTCGCAAGGAATATCATTTACAGATTGCGAGGTCGCCCACACAGGGAATTACGGAATATGGTTCAAGGAAGGATGCGAGGAATGTTCCGTAAGCCGCTGCTACATACACGATTTAGGCATCGGAGGAGTGAAGATCGGCTCTATGTCGCTTTCAGACCCAGTGACGAAGAACGTCACCGTAGACAACTGCATCATTAAGGATGGCTGCCACGACGTGGAGTGCGGCGAGGGGGTGATAATATTTCATTCATCCGACAACGCCGTAACTCACAATGAGATTTGCGACTTCTACTACACCGGAGTCTCGGTTGGCTGGGTGTGGGGATATACCCCTAGCCCTGCGAAGAGGAACAGGGTCGAATATAATCACATCCATCACATCGGCTGGGGACTGCTGAGCGACATGGCTGCAGTCTACACGCTTGGACTTTCAGAAGGCACTGTGGTAAGCAATAACGTGGTTCATGACATCCTCTCTTACGGTTATGGAGGATGGGGGCTCTATACAGACGAGGGTTCTACTGGAATATTGATGGAAAACAATCTGGTCTTTGGCTGCAAGAGTGGCGGCTTCCATCAGCATTACGGCGAGAACAACGTAATCCGAAACAACATATTCCTAAACCAAAGCATCGCGCAACTTGAGGCGACGCGGGTGGAAGATCACAATTCGTTCACTTTCACTTCAAATATCGTCTGCTACACTGATGGGAATATGTGGGGGAAGAATTGGGACAAGGTGCATTTTGTCGCTGACAAGAATCTCTATTGGCATTTCGGCGGCGAAGCGAGCTTCAACGGACAGAGCATTGGAGAATGGAGGAAGGCCACGGGGAAAGACCTGCATTCAATAATTGCAGACCCTGTATTCGTGAATATATCGTCCGGCGATTTCCGCATGCAGAACAAGAAGGCACTCAAGCGCATCGGCTTCAAGCAGTTCGACTGGACGCAGGCTGGAGTTAGTGGCAGTGACGAATGGGAAAACCTAGCAAAATACAATCCGGACAAAGCTCTGAGCTTCGACCGGATAAAATCTAATGTGCTGACGGGAGATTGATCAGCCTCTTCCCGAATTCTTTATCATCCTGCATAACCTGCTTCCGAATTCTGTCCTCGAAAGCAGGTTTTCTAGCGTAATGGGCATTCTCCAGCGCCAATAATGAGGCACCTCAGCAGGAACGTTTATACGCTCGTCCTTCGGGTCGCCTTGGTAACGAACTGCGGCATCCATCGAAGCCCAATCCTGCAATGGCAGGATGCAAAGCATTGATGGCGACAGCAGGTGCTGCTCTATGATTCTCTCGCAAACCCATGGCTCGCAGAAATACGGAGTGGCGCCATTGCAGCGCAGGACCTCGTGATAATACCGGTCAGTGAGCGTTCTATCTTCTTCCCACCAAGCTCTGAGAGTGGATGTGTCGTGAGAACTCGTCGTGCAGACTGACATGTAGGGATATTCTGCAGGGTCACCGAAAACTTCGCCTAACTTTTTAGGCATTCTCTGAACCTCGAGAGAAAGTATCTTGAACTCTTTCATGGTTTGGGGAACGCAGTCCGGAATCATTCCCAGGTCTTCTCCGCAGGCCATCATCGAAGTGGCTCCGAGTAAGGCGGAAAGCCTCTTCGTCGCAGTTTCTTTCCATAGCGAATCATTTCTGTGATAGAAGAAATCATCGTAGAGGGAGTTGAACCTTTCTTTGAAAGCATCGTTCAATGACCTGTAATCCTCTGCGCTCTTAGCCGAAATCCGCGGATGATACCAGCCATCGTGATGAGGATCAGGGACGAACAGCGA
Source organism: uncultured Bacteroidales bacterium (assembly GCA_900316045.1). GTDB lineage: Bacteria > Bacteroidota > Bacteroidia > Bacteroidales > UBA932 > Cryptobacteroides. Next base: position 26,582 of record ONBM01000039.1, read on the forward strand.
TGAGTTCGGGTCAAAGCCCATGTTGCGTAATTCGCTGCCAGAATATGGCAGGGCTGGATTGAAGTGCCCATCAAGCCCGGATTTCTTATCAGCGGGGATTTCCCAGATTCGGAAGAATCCAAGAATATGATCGATTCTGAAGGCATCGAAATATTCGCTCATTTTCCTCAGGCGCTCTTTCCACCACCCATAACCATCCTTGGCCATCTCATCCCAATTATATGTAGGGAACCCCCAATTCTGGCCATCAGCGGCGAAAGCATCTGGCGGCGCTCCTGCCTGGGAATCGAGATTGAATAGCTTTGGGAAACGCCAAGTCTCGACGCTTGTCCTTGAGACCCCGATCGGAATATCTCCTTTGATCGCTATGCCTTTAGAATGAGCATATTCGATGGCCCCTTTCAATTGCCTGTCCAGATGATACTGCATCCAGCAATAGAATCCTTCATCGTCGGCATGCTCATGGCAATATTCATTCACCCTAGCCTCGTCATATTCGGAATATTCCTTCCATTTGCCGAAATCCGCAGTTTTAAAATGATCTCTTAAAATGCAGAATGCCGAATATGGCCTCAGCCAGTGGTCATTTTCCTCGCTGAATTTCTTATACTCTTCGCTCGAAAGCGTTTTCTTATCCTCTCGGAACAGTTTCCTAGCCAGCCTCTCTTTTTCCATCAGGACTTTCTCGTAGTCGAGATATTGCAAGGAATTAAGTTCCTTCTGTAATTTTTCATATTCCTTGTCAGGCTTCAGCCCTGCCGCTGTCAAAGAGAGATATAGAGGGTGAAGCGCAAAACTTGATATGGCGCTGTAAGGATAGGAGTCTGTCCAAGTCCTGGTCGTCGTAGTGTCATTTATTGGCAGCACTTGGATTATATTCTGGCCGGAATCAGCCGCCCAATCGGCGAGCTTTTTCAGATCCTCGAACTCTCCCACGCCGAAGCTCCCTTCGGACCGTAGCGAGAAAATAGGGATAACAGTGCCAGCCCCTCTCCATGGCTTCCTATCGAAATCAGGCAATAAGTTAAGGATAGCGAGGAAGCTGTCTTTTGCCGGCACTTCCGCAAGAAAATGGTTCGGCCCCGATTCCCACAGCTTTGGTTCCTCCGTCTTTGCATCCAAGATCACGAACTTGAATTCGAAAGGCTCGGCTACGTTCAAGAATATGGTTCTGTACGGTGGGTTCTCGTAACCAAGGGGAATGAATTTCTTCCAATCATCAAAGAGAGGGCCGCTCCCTGTCATAGCAAGCACCTCACCTGAACGTACGTCAGGATAGGAAAGCGTAAAAGAGACATTGCCGGTCACATTTGTTTCAACCGGCTTATTCTGGAATATGACATTCGTGAATGCCTTAGACCACAGCGGCAGATCATCAGGGGCATCCACCCAGCGGTCGCGAATCTGAAGGTTGAAATCGTCTTGATTCTTTATTTCATCAAAAGGGATGCGTATATCATGCGATCTCCACTCTTTTCTGATGACATTTCCATCTTTGAAGACAGAGAATGAATATGAGATCATTTGGGCGACATCTATGTCTTTGACAGATGCCCAGACTCCGTTTATGACCTTAATCATATTCTCGGGACCATTCCCGAAATCGATGGCGACGGTTTCCCCGTCATTAGTGAAATATTCAAGGCTTATGTCGACGTGCATATTCAGAAATTATTGGTGCTCTTCCCCTTACTGAAAATATTATACCCGAGCATCACGTTTTCGAAGAAAATTATATATTTTAAGTTTTTCGAGTATCAAATGCTCATTTCTCGAACGTGTACATGTTTACCTTATATATGCCGGAATATTTGAAACGCTTCTGCCATTCCGGCCAGAATCTGCGCTGGTGAGAGACGTCTGTCCAAGGGGCTGGGATTTCGAAGCCATATTCATGATATTCCTCATTTGGCATCCTGCCCCTTAGATAAAGCTGCTGGCCATTGTTCGTCTGGTCCCCGTTCATGTATACCTTTGTCTTCCAGCCATCTCCGTCTTTCTCTAGTTCCTCTGTCTTCCACATATATGCTTTCTTCTGCGCATCGGATGATGAAAAAGTGACGTACGCCCCTACTCCGGCGAACAGGAACTCATCATCACCGGTCTGAATAGCCAAGCCGTGGCTAAACCGTTCCCCCTTAATGTACCATACCTTGAATTCATAGCCGCCAAGCTCGAATGTCTCCACAGAATCTTTCTCGCTCTGGCGAAGGAACCCATGCATTCTGCCCGTCCCCTGATATTCAGCGACTAACGGCAATATCTCGCCCAAAACCTTATATTCCCCTAAGAAATAAGGATCATCATACACATCTTCTATTGCGAAAGGGGAATAGCACATTGCATCCCTCTCGCCGAAAGCATAGTAAGCAGGCCCGGCAATCCTCTGCGTCTCAGGTATGAAAAGTGGGTTGTCCTGGCGACTATAGATTCCGCAGATGCCCTTGAAATCAGGATCATAAAGATCTGGAGAGATCCAGTCAAGATGCTTCGCCATGGCTTTATAGATGTCCAGCACTTTGGGCACAGGCCCTCCGGCAGGCCAGTTCCCCGGTTTCTGGTCATCATTCACCAGCCAGGCATTCGCATACATTGGCAGGTCGTAACTCTTCTTCCCAGCAGCCGTAACATTGTCAAGATATTCAGAGAAAGCCACAGCCAGGCAAAACTGCCTGGCGTCATCATTGTCTCCGAACACCTGGATCCACGTTCCTCCCATCTTGCACCCATTCTCAGTCCATCTCTGCTTGAGCCTTGGCAGCAAAGAGTCATAGTTGGCCTTGAGGTATTCAGTAAGGTCATTTGGCACTTCAGCCTTAAAAGCAGCGATTCCTGCCTTGCTATGGTCCATCTCACTCATCACCCCACATTCGTTCTCAACTTGGATCACGGAAATCCACCTGTTGGCATCATGATCACGGATATATTCCATCATCTTAGAGAAAGCCCTGGAATCGGCTTCCATCGCCGCCTTGCAATAAGGGCTGATTACATTCATGTTTTCTCCCTTAGAATCCCTGCAACGGAAATACTTCTTTGTGTCTGACTTCACCCACAGTGGGGCATAGCCCGATTCCCCGTTCTTCCAAGTCGCAAACCATGCCAGGACGACATGGATGCCATGCTTGTCTGCAGTTCGGATTATATTATCGATGGAAGAAAAGTCGAATTTCCCTTCTTCCGGCTCTATCAGGTCCCACTCGGCGGTAGCCACGACGGAGTTCAATCCCATGGCTTTCACGGTCGTCACCGCCTTGTCAAGCGACTCATATGTAGAGGATGTGGAATTGTGAAGCTCACCGGCAAGCATAAGGATTTTCTCGCCATCCTGTTCAAGATGATATCCCTTCCCATCGTGAATCAGCTTCATTGGCTCAGTCGCAAACGCCAAGGATGATGGGAATAACAAGAATACACAAAAGATGATAAAAGTTCTGATTGCATTCATGGAATTGATCATTAATTTCTCGTCATACGAAGATATGCATTATTTGCCTATAATGTGCGTAAGAAATGATTATTCATGCCGAGGAAATTTCGAATCCAAAGAGAAAACAGGAGATATCTGACATGAAACAATCCTGAAGATTGCGTAAATTTGCGTCATGCAAAAGAAAGATTTGGAGATAATGGCCCCAGCGGGCAACTTCGAGTGCCTTCGCGCTGCGATTCAGGGCGGAGCGAATTCGATATATTTCGGAATAGGAAACCTGAATATGCGCTCGCATTCGGCGAATAATTTCCAACCGTCTGATCTACAGGAAATCGTCCGCCTGTGCAGGGAAGCAGGCGTAAAGGCCTATATGACTTTGAATATCGTGCTTTACGAAGAAGACTTGGAGCCGATGCGAAGGGTTTTGGATGCTGCGAAGGCGGCTTGCGTTGATGCAATCATAGCTTCTGACATGGCGTGCATCTCATATTGCAGGCAGATCGGTCTGGAGGTGCACATCAGCACTCAACTGAATGTCTCCAACGTCGAGGCGCTTAGGTTTTATTCCCAGTTCGCAGACGTGGTGGTACTGGCCAGGGAACTAAACCTGCATCAGGTGAAACATATTCATGAAGCCATAGAAAGGAAGCATATCACCGGGCCTTCCGGGGAGCTTGTGCGTATTGAAATGTTTGCTCACGGGGCGCTATGCATGGCCGTTTCCGGGAAATGCTACCTGAGCCTGCAAACTTACGGAGCTTCTGCCAACCGAGGGGCATGCTATCAGCTGTGCCGCCGCGGCTACGAGGTGACCGACCTGGAGACAGGGACGAAACTGAATATCGACAATAAATATATCATGTCGCCTAAAGACCTCTGCACCATTGAATTCATGGACAAGATCATTGATGCCGGGGTTCGCGTTTTCAAGATAGAGGGGAGGGCTAGGAGCGCTGAATATGTGAAACGCACGGCAGAGTGCTACAGAAAGGCAGCGGATGCCGTGTGCGATGGAACATACACTCCTGAATATGCGGCATCGTTGAAGTCCAGGCTTGCCGAGGTGTTCAACAGGGGTTTCTGGGATGGCTATTATCAGGGTGCCAGGCTGGGTGAATGGAGCAAGGTTTATGGAAGCCAGTCTACCCGCACGAAGATTTACTGCGGTAAAATCACGAATTGGTTCGATAAAATCGGCGTCGCTGAAATATTGATTGAGTCTTCCCCGCTGCACGTAGATGATGACATTCTCGTGACAGGCTCTACCACTGGCTTATTCGAAGGCACGGTTTCAGAAATCAGAGTCGACCTGAAACCTGTTCCGGAAGCCACTAAAGGCAGTTTCTGCTCCATCCCGATCATTTTTCCTGATGACTGGAAAGGCGAGCGCAAGCTTCGCCGCGGTGACAAAGTCTATCTTTGGCAGAAAGCCAAATAGAACGGCCAACAACCTTCATCGCCTGCACTGTCGTAAAAAGGAAAGCCAAATAGAACGGCCAGCAACCTTCATCGCTTGCACAGCCGTAAAGGAAAGCCAAATAGAACGGCCAGCAACCTTCATCGCCTGCACTGCCGTAAACGGACCAATTCAACAGCCTGCACTTTCGACTAGGCTGTCCTTGATATATTTCGCAGATGACTGTCGAGGGGCAGGCCGCCGAAGTGATTCCTTGGCAGGGTGTCTCGACATCGGCCACATTTTTACCCTACGATGTCGCGTGGTACCCTTCTACAGCACGCTACAGGCCATATTCAGCGACAGGCCTTTGCGAAATGGATATGTGACCGAATCATAAAAAATGACTTTACATATAACATTGCGTAATCATAATTCAGACACACAAGATGGAACACTACATAAAATTATTTATTTAACACGTTATCCAATATTTCTTGCGACAAAAGAACACCAATATTTCTTGCGACAAAAGAACAACACGGCTTAACATTGAGACGGAATAGATGCGGTGATCCTGGCACAATTTTCGGGCAACCGCTATTTTCTCCGGAACGGTCGCTACGGAAATACGATTACGGCCAAACATATCCCTGAACAGTTTTTTTGCGTATTCACGAAGTTCCGTCTCAGTTACCTGCTGAACAAGTTTGTGCTTAAAGCAGGCTTCAAGTTCAAGTTTCTGATTCTTCTTCTGATGGATAAAAGATATGAATACGTATGAAGAGCCAAAGATATCCTCCACCCTCTTCCAATCGAAATAGCAGTGTGGCAAAATCATGCCTTCATCATTCATTCTCCACCATTGAGGCAAATTCACATGGGTATGGAACGTCAATCTTTGCCTATACAAAGACAACTCACTCAGAGGCCTGCCTATGTTCTCCAGCTCTGAGTGATCTACAAAATATATGTCTCCCGGCCCCCACTCATATTTCCAAGGCATCAAAGGGAATCTTGCAGAGAGGGCATTCCTATACACATATATTATTTTATTCTTCAATTCATCCGAATCATAGATTGGATCCAAACTGACTTCCAGGTCCCCATTAATGTGAGATGACCTACCTTTATCACTGATGAACCTGTTCAGTATTGCAGTTATCCTTCTTGCGAATATGTCGCAGTTTCTTTCGGTGCCAGAAATAATCGCATGGAAATGCGTTGCCATTATCTGGTCTGTTAGAATTTTGACATCGCAAGCAAAGGAAGAAGCCGCTATCATATTCATTATGAATATATAGTCTTTTCTTGTCTCACAGAGGAGATTTACATTGGTGCCGTTTGAGTAAATGTGGAAGCAATCATTAACAGAATCTGGTACGTATAAATTATCCATGTTCAAGCTAGATTAATTTGTTCCGAATCTACTCACATTTTCAGTTTTATGCAAGACCTCTATGAATATTATTCTCCCTTAATGCCAGCAAGAATCAAAGGCTGATTTCGCAGATGGCTGTCGAGGGGCAGGCCGCCGAAGTGATTCCTTGGCAGGGTGTCTCGACATCGGCCACATTTTTACCCTACGATGTCGCGTGGCACCCTTCTACAGCACGCTACAGGCCACATTCTGCGACAGGCATTCGCGAAATAGATTGGTTCCGGAAAAAAAGTATCGGACTGATTCTTTTCACTTTTCTGTGGGTTGATAAGATTAATGTCTATCAGGTTCGGTAAAGGGGCGAGGCGGTGCAAGCGGTTTGGTTTGGGCTGAGTGGTTGTGCGGGGCGAAAGGGAAAGGCTGTCCTAGACGTTCTGGATGAATTTACGGGGGCCTTCGATGGAGCGCCAGTAATCGGAATCGAAGTCTGATGGGGCGACGAATGGGCCTTCATGATTTATCGTAAAGCAGAGGTAGTTGATTTTGTAGCCTTGCTTCATGAACATCCGCTCGTAGAATGTCTGGACGTCGGTCAGGGCTGCCATGGTCTCTTTGTCTAGCCCTGGAGCTGCATTGGTGCGATTAGATTCTGAATCAAGTTCAGGACGACGGGGGGTGTTAGGTTCTGAATCAAGTTCAGGATGACGGGGGGTGTTAGGTTCTGAATCAAGTTCAGGACGACGGGGGGCGTCAGATCCTGAATCAAGTTCAGGACGACGGGGGGCGTCAGATCCTGAATCAAGTTCAGGATTACGGAAGGCATCAGGTTCTAGATTAAGTTCAGGATTACGGGGGGCGTTTGGCACATTCGGGTTGTAAAGGTCCGTGGTAGCGGCGAGGATATTCAGGCCATTCGCATTGGCGACTGCTTTGGTATATTCATAAAGAAAGCGACTGTCCGTCTTAAGATGGATACGCCCGCCCGGGGCAAGGAATTTCCTGTATTTTTCCAAGAAAACAGGACTGGACAGGCGCTTGTTCGCACTGCCAAGCTGGGGATCGGAAAAAGTAAGCCAAATTTCAGAAACCTCCCTCGGCGCAAAGAACGCCTCGATCAATTCTATCCTGGTTCGCAAAAAAGCAACATTGGGCAGATCATGTTCAACGGCATATTTCGCTCCCTGCCATAGCCTCGCCCCCTTGATGTCAACCCCGATATAATTTCTGGACGGGACTCTCCGTGAAAGGTCAATAGTGTACTCACCACGTCCGCAGCCAAGCTCCAGCACGATAGGCTGAGCCTTCGCGAACATATTCGAATTCCAATTGCCTTTAATCGGATGATCCAGCACGCAGAAACCGCCATCGGACTTGTCCATGACTTCCGAGGCAGAAGGCTGCAAGAGACACTTGAAAGTCTCATTCTCTGCAAATTTCCGGAGTTTCCCGTGACCCATGCCAAAGACTTCGCGACAGATGACTAATTGCCGTTATTGTTCACGGAAGGGCCGTTCGATGGCGCACGCTTGTCAGCTGGCGCCGGTCTTTTGCCGGCGGGCACCGCGCGCCTAGCCATCGGAGCGCCTTGCATTTCCGCAGCCTGGCCATTTACCGAATCGGCCTTGACATCCCCAGGCGTGCGTCTAGGCTTCCCGCGCCTCTTCTTCTTCCTTGGCTGCTTGTCGAACCTGGTTATGGCATCGTCCCCGACAGCGGATACGAATTCCGGCGCAGCTGAAGGCTCGGCATCCGGCTTCAAAGACTCAGGCTTCTTTCCGCCCTTATTCATTTCAATGATTTCCTTCACCTTGCAAGCAGGAAGAGGATACATTTCAGACAAAGAATTTTTATCGTAAGAGAAATACATTGTCTCACGAAGTATGTCTGTCTTAACCAGAAAAGCTTGGCCATCCTGGAACTCAAGAGGCTCATTAACTTTTGGCAGGCGGGACTGAGCATCCATATAGGCTGCCACCTCGTAATTCAGGCAGCATTTCAGTTTTCCGCACTGACCGGCAAGCTTCTGCGGGTTCATTGACAAATCCTGCATGCGAGCCGCCGATGTTGATATAGACTGGAAATTCGTAAAGTAGTTTGCACAGCAAAGCTCACGGCCACACACCCCAAGGCCACCAATCAGTCCAGCCTCCTGACGTGCCCCGATTTGCTTCATCTCTATCCTTATGCGGAACTCCTCGGCGAAAACCTTGATCAGCTGGCGAAAATCCACGCGTCCATCAGCAATGTAATAGAAAATTGCCTTAGTGCCGTCGCCCTGATATTCCACGTCACCTATTTTCATATCAAGGCCTAGCTCGGCGGCAATTCTGCGAGCCTGAATCATCGTATTCTGTTCCTTTGCAATCGATTCTTGCCATTTGGCAATATCGAAAGGCTTTGCCTTGCGATAAATTTTTTTCAGCGGATTCGTAGTAGGATCGATGCCCTTGCATTTCATCTGACGACCGACCACTGGTCCCTCCAGCGTCACAATCCCAAGGTCATGGCCATTAGCAGCCTCGACGATGACCAGATCACCCATTTTGATGCTCTGCCCAGAGTCGTTGATGTAAATTCCTTTGCGAGTATCCTTGAAACGGACCTCGAACAAATCCTCGAATTGCTCCTGGCGAACGCCAAGTAGCCAATTATAATCCTCCAGCTTGCAGCATCCGCGCCTGTATGTGCATGAATACTCCCCCGTCTCCGGATCGCTGGAGACCATGCAGCCACGGTTGCAGTCAAATTTTATATTTTCTTTCGATGCGTTGTCCATCATGCGTATTTAAAAAATTCCGTAAAGCCTGTCCACGACATCACAGAATATGATTTTCTGATTCACGTTACGATCCAGCAGCATCTGAGCCCTGTCAAAGCAAGCCAAAGCCTGCCTAGGAAAAGTTTTCTTGCTCCGTTCTGCCAAAGCCGAAAAAAACAGCCTCTCATCTTCGGAATATGCCGAAAGCCCGGGAAGTCTCTGCTGGAACAGGAATATCTTTCTCAGACATTCTCCTGCAAATTTACAAAAAGCTTTCTGTTTTTCACGCGAAGCCATCGCCGCAACCCTGTCACCACAAGCCAAAGCACTTAAAAGGTCTCTGGCGGCGAGGGCCGTCATGAGTTCCTTGAATATTCCCAGCTGCTCCTGATAATCTTCCCTGTCCGAGAGGAAGTGCAAAGCCTCTCCTACGCTGCCACCAGCGACATCTGCAGCCTGAACGGCCTCAGCCTGCCCTTTACCAAATTCAGAAGTCAGGATATTCACGATCTCATCCTTTGAATATGGCAATATCCTCATCGCCTGGCACCGTGAAGAAATGGTTTGAATCACCTTCTCCGGCGCATGAGTGATCATTATGAATATGGTCTTCTCCGGTGGTTCCTCAACCACTTTGAGAAGGGCATTGGCAGAGGACGGGTTCATTTTCTCCGGAAGATAAACGACTATAGCCTTCCATCCGCCTTCGAGAGATGACAGGAATATTTTGTCCAGGATTTCCCTAGCCTCTGCGACATTAATTACCGACTGCTTTCCTTCAATGCCGAATGCTGAGCTGACTTCATTCTCCAGTGAATATGGATTTTTCACCATCAGTTCTCTCCAATATGGGAGGAAAAGTCCTGCCAGCAAGTTTTCTTGCTTCTCGTTCACCTTAGAGCCAATAGCCACCGGATAAACATAGTGGACATCCGGATGAATCATGGCCGAAACTTTATGGTCATGATTGAATATGGAGTCGAGAAAAGCCATGGCGATTTTCAAAGCCCCGCAGCCGTCATTCTCATACAGCATCATAGCATGCGGAATGCGCCCGCTGGAAACCATGGATTCCAGTGACTTCACCGCATCAGCGTTGCCAATTATTTCTTCAAGCCTCATTTGTTCCTGTCTGCCGTGAATTCGGCGATTTGCGCAAGATAGCTTTTTTCTTGCGAATCAGGAAGCACAGACAGAGAATTTATTGCCTTGTCAACATATTCATGAAGTTTCTCGCAGGCTCCTTCCATGCCGTCATGCTGGAAAACGAAATCTCTTATCTCCGCCTTATACGAAGGATTCTCATGAATGTCATTAACTTTCTGCCTCACGTATGCTGCCTCTTCATTGCTCACGGACTCTAAAGCACAGAGCAACGGCAGGGTAATCTTCTGCTCGTCTAAGTCTATTCCCACAGGCTTTCCGATTGCGCCCTCGTCGTAATAGTCGAACATGTCGTCACGGATCTGGAAAGCCAGGCCGAGGTTGACAGAATATTCACGGATGGCGGAGACTACGTCGGCGGCGGCATCAACCGAGATAGCCGCAGAATAGGCGGCAGCCTCAAACAATGATGCCGTCTTATTGAATATGATCCTCAGGTAGTCCTCCTCGGTGGTGTCCCCAGCCTGAGCCTTCTGCAATTGAAGCATTTCCCCTTCCGCCAGATCGCTGAGCGTCTTGGAGAATATTCTTATCACCTTGTCGGCATTCTTAGCTGCATCAAGAATATTCTTCATCGCCTTCACGAGCCAGAAATCCCCTATCAGGACCGACGCATTACTGCCCAGGACCGACATTACGGTCGGCTTGCCACGCCTTTTGGCGCTGCAATCTGCCACATCGTCGTGCAACAGAGTAGCGTTGTGCAGCAGCTCCGCGGCAGCGGCATAGCGAATGCTGTCCTGCGTGATGTTCCCTTTAGAGCAAGCCCTTGCCACAAGCAGGGATATCATCGGGCGGAGCTGCTTGCCGGAATTCTTGAGTATCGAGTCGTTAGTAAGATTCAGGAGCGTTATGTCGCTACGCAAAGACTCGGAAATCAGCCTTGTGACTGAATTCCAGTCTTCCCCGAGATATGACCTTATTTCATCCAGGATCATATCTTCGAAAGGCTTTCGGTAAGTTCCGTGACAGTGCTTGGAAATTCAATCAGGCTTCTGGAATGCTCGTCAAGCATTCCAGTGGACACGAAATAGTCCAGAAGCCCGGCTAGAGGATCGTAGAAACCATCCACATTCAGGGCGAAGACTTTGCCAGAGTACCGTTTGAGCTTCGCAAGGGTCAGGGTCTCTATCAATTCGTCAAGCGTCCCTATGCCTCCTGGAAGAGCCACGGCAGCGCATGTGCCTCTGCGCATCTCTTCTTTGCGTTCAGACATGGTGTCCGTCCAGACGACTTCGGACAGCTTTGGGTAAGCCACTTCCGTCATGAACCTAGGAATCACTCCGACATGCTTTCCGCCGCACTCGACGACCTCGTCTGCGACGACCCCCATGGTTCCTTTGACCGTACCTCCAGACACGATTACGTAGCCTAATGAACAGGCCGCGCGAGTGAGTTCTCGCGCAGCCTGATTGTAATTTGGATTTATCTCACTGCTCGATGAGCAGAAAATCGCAAGTCTCTTTTCTCCTGACATCAATTTTTGGTTTAGAAGAATAACGCCAGCGAAAACGCCACGCCGTTGAAGTTGTTCCCGTTATTGACGGCATCGCGAACCTTGTCGCCCACCGTGTCTGAGATGTTGCCTGAGCCATAGATATTCCCGAAATTCCAGAAATACTTGACTGAGAATTGCAATTTCCAGAAATCCAATCCGGCTCCCACTCCAAGGCCATATTCGGCTTTCTTTAGCTCACTCTTGATGGTCTTGGCCTGGCCATCATTGCTGGAGCCAAGGCGATAGCCTACGAAAGGCTCTGCGAAGGCATAGGGGCGTAAGAACCCGAGATCCGGCCCCCATTGAATCTGGACAGGAAGCTCCAGATACCCGACTTTGGTTTGGAAATCATTCCATTGCGCGTCATCGATGTTATCGACTGACGTTCCTTTAACCTGATAAAGAAGGCTAGGCTGAATCGCTAATCCGGAGAAAAGCGGCAGCTGCGCGGTGATGCCGACATGATAGAGAGAAAGGGAGCTGGCGTCCACATCCTTCACGTGTGACTTTGAGGAAGTGAGACCTCCGATTATTCCGAATGATGCCCTGTTGTAACGCTGGGCATTCATTCCTATCGTTGCCATGCAAGCGATGGCGAAAATAAAGAATAGCCTTTTCATAATAAGAATTTATAAAAGCGTATTAAGTTTGGTAGTGATTTCGTTTTTCGGAACGTTGCCGACCAGCTTATCGACGACTTTCCCGTCTTTGAAGAAAAGCAGCGTCGGGATATTCCGTATTCCATGTTCTCCGGCAGGTGCGTCGCACTCGTCCACGTTGCATTTGACGACTTTCACCTTACCGTCATATTCGTTTGCGATAGCCTCGACCGTCGGGGCTAGAGCGCGGCAAGGGCCGCACCAAGTAGCCCAGAAGTCTACCAGAACCACACCTGAAGAAACCAAATCATTAAAGTTTTCGTTTGTTGCAATTATTTCCATGATACAAAAGTTTAAAAAAGTTCCGGAACGGAAACTCGCAATTTCCGTTCCGAAACAAATATAGGGAAAAAAGATTACTATTCCTTCGGAAGAGTCGACTCCTCAACATTCCAAAGGAAGGCCCTCAGACCGAGATCCGGCGATGCCTTGTCCATTTTGTCGAGTTCAGCGAGCAGATGCCTGGCTTTCTGGTCATCTTTCACGACAGTCAGAATGGCATTGTTCTGAACCGGCCACGCATGGTCGCCGTAATGCGGCTCGCCATTCATCTCCCCGCGACCTTGAATATCCAGCCACTGGGTGAACCCTCTCTGGCGTTCCCGATCCAGAAGACGCAGGACATCATGGCCGAATCCTTGATTGTACGATATAAATAATGCTTTCATATTCAATGCAATATATTAATATTTCCTATGCTTCCGCAATTTCCGCCCCGGCTTCTTTCTGCTCCTTGCGCTGCCTGCGCTTCTCCTGGAGGGTGCTGACTGCGCAGTAGATCACAGGTATCAGGATCAGGGTTACGACGGTCGAGACCGTAAGACCCCACGCCACAGTAAGACCAAGAGGCCTCCACATCTCTGCTCCTTCCCCTTGGCCGACAGCCATAGGGATCATTCCCAGGACGGTGGTAAGAGTAGTCATGAGTATAGGTCGCAGACGGCTCCTTGCAGCCGTTACGGACGCTTCCACGATGCTCATTCCTCTCTCCCTCATAAGATTGGTGTAATCGATGAGCACGATACCGTTCTTAACCACGATTCCGATCAGAATCAGCAAGCCAATCATGGCCATTACGCTCAATGGCGTGTTGCCGATGCGAAGGCCTAGGATTACGCCCGTGATGGCGAACGGCACGGAGAACATGATTACCAGCGGACTGATGAAGGACTCGAACTGAGAAGCCATCACCATGTACACAAGGATGACTATCAGCACCATAAGGATTAGCAAATCTCCGAACATGTCCTGCTGATCCTCGTAACTTCCTCCGATGTCGGTAGAGATGTTGCTCGGCATGTTGGTTCCTTTGACGATCTGCTCCGTGGCAATCACGGCATCGCTAAGCGCATGTCCCCTCGCCACGACTCCGGTGACGTCGATATAACGTTCACGATTCTTCCTCTCGATGGTAGGAGGAACGAAGCCCTCTTGGATAGTTCCCAGATCTTTGATTCTCACGGCGCCTCCCATAGGAGTATAGACTATGGTGTTGGCTATGTCCTCCACGCTAGACCTGTAGTTCTTAGGGTAACGGACCCGAATGTCATACTCTTCGCCTTCCTCCCTGTAAACAGAGGTCACGGAACCACTCATGGCAGCGCTGAAGGCAGCTGCGGCGGTAGTGGAGTTCAGCCCGTTGAGAGCAAGCTTGGTCCTGTCGAAATCAATGAGATATTCAGGAGTATATTCATCACGGCTAAGAGTAACCTGTGAGAAGGCCTCGTTCTCAAGCATCTTTGACTGTATTTCTCTCGCGATGGACTCAGTTTCTTCGAAATCATATCCATAGATTTCTAGCTCCACAGAAGAAGCTCCGCCGACGCCGCCCATTCCTTCCGTGACAGTGGCTTTCCTCACCTCAGGATAATCCCTCAGGTCTTTTCTGATGATGTCGGCTATCTCGGTGGAAGACCTCTTGCGCTGCTCCATAGATCCCAGGTTGATGTTCATGGAGACTACGTTCGAGCCATTGTTCTGTATTGATGCAAAGGTGTTGTCCGAGCTAGCCTGCCCGAACCTATAGAGCAGCACCTTGATCTCAGGAATCTCTTCGCGCAGCCTGTCAGCGAATTTCTTGGCGAAATCGCCAGTGACGGTCTGCTCGGTTCCGACAGGCAGCTGAATCTCGACTGTCAGACGGCCCTGATCCTGGTTAGGGAAGAACTCGGTCTTTATGCCAGGCCCGAGGAAAGCCATCACGGCCACGAATATGGCGGCGCAGACCGTGACCACGAGAGCCTTGTGGTTTACGGACCAATTGATTATCCTTGAATAACCATTTGATATATTCCCCAGGAATTTTTCGACAGGGTCGAAGATAATCCTGTGGAGCTTGCCATTTTTCTTCTTGTTTGTGAGCATCTTGGAGCAGAGCATCGGGACAAGGGACAGCGAAGCGGCCAGCGAAATTGCCATGATTATGCTGACGATCCAGCCCAGCTGCTTGAACAGAATTCCGGCCATTCCTGACACCATGGTCAGAGGCAGAAACACGCAGAACATCGTGAGAGTGGATGCCATGACGGAAATGCCGACCTCTTCCGTACCGTGAATGGCGGCCTCCTTTGGTTTTTCTCCCCTCTCCAAGTGGGTTGAGATATTCTCCAGCACGACTATGGAGTCATCCACGACCATGCCTATCGCAATTGACAAGGCAGACATTGAAATGATGTTCAAAGTGTTGCCTGTCGCAAAAAGGTAAACCAACGAACCGAGCAAGGCTATCGGGATGGAGAGGATGACGATGAACGTCGCCCTCCATCTGCCAAGGAATATGAAGACGACTAGCATCACCACCAGCAGGGTGATAAGGATGGTCTCCCTCAATGAGCCAATGGTGTTGACGATGTTGTCGGAAGAGTCGATGACGGTAGATATCTTGATGTCGGAAGGCAGCGAAGGGGCAACCTCGGCAAGTTTTTCGTTCACCCCCCTGATCACATTCACTGTATTCGAGCCGGTCTGCTTGGTTATGGCAATCATGGCAGACTTCATGCCGTTGGTGAAGGATTCCTGGGATTTCTCTTGCGGACCATCAAAAATTGTGGCGACGTCTCTCAAATACACAAGATGCCCGTTCGACTGCCCCACGACTACGTCGAGCATCTCCCTGGGATCCTTGAATTCCTTCTCGACCCTCAAAGTGTAAGTCTCTGAACCGATGTCGATGTTTCCTGACGGGATGTTCCTGTTTTCAGCTCCGAGAATCTGTGAAATCGTGCTTACCGAAAGCCCATAGGCCTGAAGCTTGTCCGGATCGCAATAAACCTGAATCTCTCGCTCCGAAGCTCCGATTACCATCACGCTTCCGACCCCGTCAACGCGTCCGAGAGGCGTCGTGATCTTGTCGTCCAGTATCTTCGCCAGTCCCGGAATGCTTTCGTCCGCCTGAGCGGACAAAATCAGCACAGGCATGTCATCCATTCCGAACTTGAACAATACCGGAGTCGAGGCTCCGTCCGGAAGGGACTGGCTTACCATGTCCAGTTTATCCCGGACATTATTGCAAGCCTCATCTATGTCGGTTCCGTATTTGAACTCCAGCGTGACGATTGAGATATTCTCCTTAGAGTTTGAAGTCATGTCCTTGAGATTCTCAACGCTGTTCAGTGAGTTCTCAAGCACCTTGGTCACATTCGACTCGACGTCCGAAGCGCTAGCGCCAGGATACGAGGACATCACCATCACGATGTTGGCATCGAAATCCGGGAACAATGCCAATGGAGTCCTCATGAGGGAGAACACGCCGAATATGGCAAAGGCCAGGAATACCAAGGCCGTCGTGACAGGACGATTTACTGATGATTTATATATGCTCATCTTGAATATTCAATTAATCGTTAGATGAAACAACCTTTACCTTATCTCCATCCCTCAGGCTTGTGCTGCCTTTGGCAGCAACCTGGTCGCCCTCGTTCAATCCGTTCAGTATCTCGTAGCTAGAACCGAAATGCCTTCCGAGCGTGACCACGGTGCTTTTGACGGTGCTGTCAGGCTGTACGACATAAACTATCCTGACTGAAGAGCCCTGCTGCTTCACCACAGCCACGTCCGGAATCACCACGCTGTGGTTCACTCCGAATTCCACGCTCACTCTGGCGAACATTCCAGGACGGAGTGCTTTATCGCCATTCGGGACTATTATCTCTGTCGTGAAGGTGTGAGTGCCAGGGTCGATCGTAGGGTAGATTTTGTTGACGGTTCCGGTGAACTCCTGGTTCGGCAAGGCATCGGCGGTTATCTTTACCTTATCGCCTTTCTTCACCTTGGTGTAGTCGGTCTCGGAAATGCCTACGAGCAGCTTCACAGGAGTAATCTGTTCAACCACAAAAATAGGCTTGCCGGAATACATGTCCCCTTTATCGTAATTCCTTGCAGACACCACGCCGTTAAGAGGAGAGCGTAGCAAAGTGTTCTCGAGCAGATTGTCGTATGCTCTCTTGCTAACGTTGTAAGCCATTTCTGCCGCATCGTAGTCAGACTTGGAAACACCGCCCTGACGGTAAAGGCTATTAAGACGGCCAAGCTCCGTCGAATCGTTCTGAAGTTTCATCCGGGTCTGGTCTAGCTGAGCTGCATCCATGATTGCCAATATTTGACCTTTGGACACGAAATCCCCAACATCAACCTTTATATTGTCGATTCTCCCGCCGGTCTGCGGAGCGATATTGTTGACTGCAAATGCTTCGACAGTCGAAGAATACACTTCCGACTGCGGCACGTCCTGCATCACGGCCTCGGCGACAGAGATCCTGTTAACTTCATCTACTGTTTCTGTCTCGGCGGTCTTCGTCTTGTTGCCGCCGCAGCTCACCAAGGCAGCCGTTGCTCCAATGATGGCTAATGTTTTGTAAATCCTCTTCATATTTCATTAATATATTATATTCATTACCTGTTTTCCAAATCTACGTTCCCTTCCTCGTCGATGAAATCGCACCCGATGACTTGCTCAAGCTGCGCCTTTGCAACCTCGAAGTTGTAAACCGCCTGTGAAACAGCCAGCCTGGACTGAGTTAGGGCAAGCTGTGCATCATTCAGATCCGTTATGGTGCTCCTCCCGACTTTATAAGATTCAGCGCTGATGTCGTAGGCTTTCTGAGCAGTCTGGACGGCATCCTGAGCGGCGACGTAGCTCTTAAGGTTCGTCTGCATCGTAGTCAGGTACTGCCGGATGCCGATTTTGAGCTTGCGCTCCGTGTCGCGCATCTGAAGGTCGAGCTGGGCTGCCTGCACCTTAGCTTGCCGAACCTGGTTCAGCCTCTTTCCCCCTGAGAAGATTGGAATATTCAGGCTGACTCCTACATATGAATATGGAGTCCAATGGTACTGGCTGAACTTGAAGCTGTTTTCCATTGCGTAGTACTGGTAGGAATATGCCACCGAAAGAGTTGGCAGGTAGGCGGCCTTCTGAATCCTGATGTTCGTCGCTAGTTCCTCAGCCTGGATGGCAAGCTGACGCATGGTGGTGTTGTAGTCCAGGGACAAGGAATCAGAGAGCGACATGTCGTAAGTCATGTTGTCCGAATAATCCTCCAGCGAGCCCGCAACGTCTACAGCCTCGTCCAAATCCACTCCCATGACCGCCTTCAGCTGCCAGAGAGCCAAGATTATCGAGCTTTCCGCATTGTAGACATTCGGTATTGCGTTCGCAACCGTTGCCTTCGCCCTTGTATATTCAAGCTCGGAAGCCTTCTGGGCGTTGTATCTCATCTCGGTCTGCTTGAAATTGTCGACGGCGTTCTCATACACGCTTTTGTAGACATTGAAAGCCTCTTTGGCGAGCAGCACCGAATAGAATGCCTGTTTCACCTGCGTGACCATGTCCAGTCTGGACGATCTGGCTTTCTCCACTGCAAGTTCGACATCCTTACCTGAAAGTTTGAGACTTTCCCAGAGCTGGACGTTGACCACCGGCATCGCCGCATTGATGCCGACGCTCCATGTGTTCCATCGGCCTACCTCGATTCCGCCGCCGGATGACTTGCCGGAGTCGCCTCCGCCCGGAAGGGACGTGCCGGTGCTGTCGCCCGGAAACATGGAACTCATGTCAAAGTCCATGTACATAACCTGTTTCTTGATGGTCCTCTGGAAGTTTCCCGAAGCATCCACCTGAGGGAAAAGAGAAGCATAAGTTCCTTTCTTCGCATAACCTGCCTTCTCTATGTCCTTATCAGCCACTTTGACAGATACGTTCTCACTCAATGCAATTTCCAGAGCCTGATCCAGCGTGAGGAAAGTAGTGTCCGATGACGCATGCGCAGGCTCTGCGGCGTCTTTGTACTGCGCAGAGGCAATGACCGAAGCCATCGCCATGCCAGCTACAACCAAAATTATTCTTTTTGTTGTCATATTGTTAATTATTCTGATATTCTGTTTTCGTGCGAACTGCGCCTTGACTGCCTGAACGCCTTGGTATTCTTTGTCACGCTTGGACCTTCCGTCTTATTGTATTCTTCCCAGCCTTTCTGAGACAGCAGGGTGTGGGTTATTATGTCAACGATGGTTTTCACGAGAGCCGTAGTTGACGGCCTCTTCCTCTTCGAGGAATTCAAATCGTAGGCGAATGAGTTGAATCCATTCTTTGAGGTTATCCGACATGACGGTCTCAAATGTCTTCGGATAGTATTTCCTAAGATCATAGGCAGCCCTTAAATAATTCGACTCTAACATGCTGTATTCGTCGATCATGCATGGAAGCATTTTCAGCACCTGCACAGGATTCCGGGCTCCCATGTAAGCCACCATCATATCATGCCTCTTCCCCATCTGGAAGGAGACAGTGTCTCTCACCAAGTCTTCCTTCTTAGCATAGAACACATAGAAGGTCTTCTTGGATATTCCCAGCTCATGGCAGACCTCGTCTATCGACACGTCTCTTATGCCGCGCGCCACGAAAAGCTCCAGCGCGACATCCATTATTTTTTCTTTTGTAAGTCCTGTCATTTCATGAATATTTTTATTTCATGCCTAAATAAAGACACGAAACTTAATGCAAAAGCATTGCCGAAACTGCGATTTTCCGAAGAACATTTCAACCACAAATCCTTAGTCTTTCCTGCTAATATATTAATGCACAGAATATTAAAACGATGCACTCGGAAACTATGAAATTTTCAAAGTTTCCGAGTGGAAATTTTCGCTTTGCTTCTAAACGAGTCCGAAATGGCAAAGAGCGGCAGGAATTCCGTCTTCGTCAACGGACAAAGTGACATAGTCTGCGGCAGCCTTGACATTGTCAGTGGCATTGCCCATCGCCACCCCTATGCCGGCATATTCAATTATAGGAATATCATTGCCGCCGTCTCCGAAAGCCATGCATTCTTCTCTTTTGATTCCAAGGCTTTCCAGAATCTTGGCAGCGCCCAGGGACTTCGACAGTCCCTCATTGACTATGTCGCAGAAATACGGATGCCAGCGAGGGTAGGTCAGTCCGCGGAAAACTGGCACGAAGCGAGAATTTATCTCTTCCTCGGTCATGAATATGGAATATTCATATATGTCATTATTTTCCGCCACCTCCCTGAGATCATAGAATCTGTCAGGCTTGATCAAAGTTTGATTTGCCAGCTCGGCAGAAACTTCGTTCATGCAGTTGATCGCTGACACATCCTTGCCAAAAGTCCAGCAAGGGACATTCTCCCGCATGGCGAAATCGGCTATTCGCATCGATGTTTCCTTCTCTAATGGGCTATGGTCTACTATCTTGCCGTCCACGACATTGAGAGCCCCGTTCATGGCAATATATCCATCGAAGGGGAATCCTTCGAGCTGCCCGAAGAAGTGCGGGCTTCTACCCGTAGAAATGAAAAGCTTCAAGCCCTTGTCCCGGGCTTTCCATAAGGCAGCCTTCAAGCCTTCTGACATCCTGTGAGTGTTGAAACTCAGAAGAGTGCCATCTATGTCGAAAAAAATCGCTTTTATCACTTTTTTATGCTTTTGGCGTAATGAGTCGGTTCGTGTTTCCTCGGATTCTCATCCGGGATGATTGCCGCAGCGGGAATCTTCTTCTTGTAAGCCCAGACCAAGGATGCTATGCCAAGGATTACAAATGGCATGCTTAGCCACTGACCCATGTCTAATGTCATGCTCTCCTCGAACTCGACCTGCGGCTCTTTGATGAACTCAATGAGGAAGCGCATTCCGAAGCAGACTATGAAAAATATCCCGATGAACGTGCCTCTGTAGGTCTTGTTGAGCCTCTTGACATAAATCCATACCAGGATCAGGCCAAGGATGAAGTAACTGAGCGACTCGTAAATCTGAGTAGGGTGTTTCGGTTCTGTCTCTCCCCTGCGCTCGAAAATGAATCCCCACGGCAGGCTGGTCACGTCGCCATAGATCTCTGAGTTGCACAGATTTCCAAGCCTGATGAATGCGCCTGCGAATGCGACGGCTATTGCCAAGTGATCAACGAGCCACATGAAGTCAATATGATATTTCGGGCCGTATTTATGGGCGAACCAGATCATGCAGAGGACAAGCATCATAGCACCGCCATGGCTTGCCAAGCCGCCTTTCCAGATCTGGAATATTTCGAGGAAGCCCTTCCAAGAGCCAAAATAATATTCTGGCTGATAGAAAATGCAGTGGCCGAGCCTGGAGCCTACCAAAGTACCAATAAGAAGGGTGAAAAGCAATGGATCCAGCATCTTCGTGTCTACGCGCTCCTTCTGGCAGAACTTGGTGAACATCCAGTAGCCAAGGATGAAACCAGAGACGAATAGCACGCCGTACCATCTTACAGCGAACCCTCCTATCCTGAATATCTCAGGATTCATATTCCAGTGCACGAATAGCAAGCCAAGCATTTCAAATCATATTTTCACAAAAGTAGTAAAATATTCTGAGAAACATGTTTCAAGAACACCATATTCAAGTGCAGTCATCAGGTGGGGACATGCAAAAAAAAGTCCAGCATGTTACTGCTGAACTTTTGGTGGGAGCTGAGGGAGTCGAACCCCCGACCCTCTGCTTGTAAGGCAGACGCTCTGAACCAACTGAGCTAAGCTCCCGAACTTCTCCGAAGCTGTTTTCGTGTTTCGGGATTGCAAAGATACGACAGATTTTTAATTCTGCAAACTTTTTGGGAACATTTTACAGGATTTTCTTGAATTATGATTCATTGCGTTCATCGCCAGCAACCAAGCCTTAGCCTTACTGGGCAGACTTGACCGTGCCACGGTACTTGTCGTTGGCGCGATAATGATTCGAATAGAGAGACTCAATGGTCACGACCGGCGCAATGAATTCGCCCTCGCGTGTTACGTAGAGGTCTTCGCTGACCACAGTGTCTTCCTCCGGATAAACATCATAGAAGAACTCCGTGCGGTCGAACTTGACATCCCTGTAACCAGACGGCGTGAAGCTCCATGCATTGTAGGCAATCGGGCGGCCCCACCAGCCATACCAGCCAGAAATCTGCTCCACCGGAATGAAGGCAGCCTCGCGCGGAGCGGTGAGTTTCACGAAACTACGGTTCTCATCGCTATGTATCTTATACTCGGCAGTAACCTTGTCGCCGACGTGCAGCAAAGTGCCCGGATAAATTTCAAGCCGGGTAGACTTTCCCTCTGCCCCACGGACTTCTTTGTAAAAATGCCTTTCGATGGTAAATCCGTTGCCTGCGGCCTTGATGTCCCTGATCGGCTTGCGGTATGTCTTCACGAGGCGGATTACTTTAGTGGCAAGTACCTCGGAGGAGGCGCTAAGAACTGAGTTGATTCCGTCCACGTAGCCAGGATCGGCCTCCCAATGCTGAGTTTCCTTCTGGAGCATTATCCAGATACGGATTCCGTCAGCGATTTCCTTCGCTCTGGCAGAAGCAGAAGTCGCAGAGGAGCCGGCGAATGAAACAGCGCCAGACGGCAGCGCCGCCACGATATATTCATTTGAAAACAGGTCGCAGAGCATCGAGTGAGCATATAATTCGCTCTCGAGCAAGCTGCGCCATGGCATTACTGCGTTAGGATAGTACCAGCCTCCATTCTCATGCTCTACGGCATATTCAAATAACGATTGCATGTCGGCTGCCATAGACGCATTCATCCGAGATGCTGCCGAGAGTTTGATTCCCCAAGCTTTGGCAAGGCCGATGCCACCGGAACGATTCACGAGGTTACTCAGAGTGCTGATCCTGCGAGCCTTGGAGAGAATCTGTCCTTTCAGTCCCCTTCCATCTTTAGCCGAAGGCACCAGGTAGCCGGCGATATATTCCTTGAAATCTTTGAGGTTTTCGACGAATTCTTTCTCGCCGCTCTTGGTTGCAGGATCTACCTCGAATGAGAATTCCGAATATAGCGACCTGACGAATGCATACTGTTCATTCGAGAGCCAGCCGCACCAATATGGGAATGCGTCGCCATGGATGAACTGCCTGGCATCAAGGAATTTAACTGCGGATTCGGCATTGAAGCCGGAAACCGCAAGCCCCCGGTCGCGGAGCTTGGCGAACCTTTCCAAAAGAACCGCCGTTATAGAGGCATTGGATTTCATTCCTTGGAACCAGCCGAATCCACCGTCGGCGTTCTGGCAAGCGAATATCCTGGAGATTAGCTCGGAATCAGGCATCTCTACCGTCAGAGAATCGTCAAGCTTGCGAGCGACGAGGCGCACATACAATGCCTCGGAGAGCGACAGCACATCTTTCCCGGCAGGCTCGGCCTTGTCAGGAATGGCATCCATGAGCATCTGGCGGATGTCAATTTCACTATATTCCGCACCCTTCGATGTAGTGCCGGTAAACTGTCCTTGGAGCATCTTCAATACGGCTTTCTCGTCCGCTCCAGGGAGAACCACTGCTGAATGCGCCTCGGTGATGGTCTGGGCAGCATCGTAAATCTGGACGCTGACGAGAACTGCATCGGAGAAGGTCTTGGCGTCATCCTCGAACACCACCTTCAGGGCAATGTTGTCGAAATCTTTTGGGTCAACGTCGAACTCCGCTTGGATCGACTTTCCGGCAGGAACTTTGACTTTCTTTGCGAATGATGAATATGGTTTCGCACCGGCAATGGCAGAGCCAGTGCCAGAGTCGGCAGAGACAGAGCCGGAGCCGGCAGGGATTGCGAACTGCTGCAGGACTACCCTGCCGTCCACATCCTTGTCGGAAGAGTTAGACACTGAGGCAGACAACACATATCTATCGCCTTTGAATAAATATTTTGGCTCCGCCACAGAAACTTTCACGGGGATGGTGACCACCATCTCCCGGCGAGCCACGGCGTTATGCATCTGCTTATCGTGGGCGAACACCTGCACGACGAAAGTAGACAGCTTGTCCGACGTAGTGAAATTCATTGAAACATCCCCTGAGGCATCTGAGCGCAGGAACGGCTCGAAAGCAATCGAAGTCGAGAAATCGGAGCGAACCGAAACATCCTCGGAAACCTCAGCCGAAACCACTTCTGCCTCAGAAAGGCCACGCACATGAACTTCCTTCGACTCTGCGCTGGCATCGTAGACAGGTTCCTCAGCGGCGATTGCATTGTCCATTGTTGCCATAGCAACCGCCGGAGCTGAAGACCGGCTGAAAAGCTTGGAACGACGCGGCTTTCCATAGCCCACGACTACTCCCTCTAGAGCGAGGCCAGCGTCGTCGGCGATTCCTCCGTCCGAAACATAGGTGTTAGGATATGCAGCATGCCAGCCCGAAAGGTTTACCGGGCGCCAGCCATTCGAAGCAATCCTTTCGGAACTCTTATCGAAAATGGCAGCGACCGCCTCTGCGGAAGCGCCTGTCTTGAACGTCAATGAATATTTAGTTCCAGGCAATGCCTTGTCGGTGAAAGACTTGAACTCGAGTGGCATTTGCAGGTCATTCCTCTCGCGAGACACTTCACGGCTGAACTCGTAATGAGTGCCATTTCGGAAATAGAACACCAGCAGGCGCACTGCGTCAGGATATTCATTCTTATATTCAAACGAAACAGTCTCAAGCGAGCCTGACTCCCCTACCTTGCCAGTCAAGTGCACCATCCTTTTTTCCAGCACATTAGACCTGTCGTCGAAAAGTTCGACGACAGCCCATACCGGGCCACAGGAAGCGCCGATCTGCAGGTCTATGTTCTCGCCGCTCTGCACTTTCCCGTCGGAAGCAGAGCCAGACAGCCTGAATATGTTCTCTACCTCAGCTGAAAGCACCTTGTCAGAATCAGCGACTTTCAAGAGCCTCATGGTAGCTTCAGACCTTAGAGGCTTGCCTGCGGATGTTAGCTGCTCGACGCTAGCCTCAACTGAATATGCGCCAGAAGCCTTGAGCGAGAATTCTTTAGCCTCACCAGACGTGGTAGTTCCGCTTTCAAGCACCTTTCCGGAAGCGTCTTTCAATGAATATTTCACCGGCACCCTTACGTTGACGCCCGAAGAGTTGCGTACCGAGAACACCACTTTGGCGACGTCATCGGAAATCAAAACCGACTGGCTGTACCTAGCCATGCCAGACAAAAAATATGGAGCCTGATCATCAGAGTCAAACTGCACAGACGCGTTGGCAGAGTTACGCAGCGACATGCCAAGGTTCAGCGAATTGACTACATAGACAACCTTGCTGAACTCCTGTGTCTCGCCAGTCTGATCGACGACTTTGACCGTGAATCTGTAGAGATAGTTATCCTTGGCAGGAGGGCAGGAAATCTCGAACGAACCATCAGAAGCAACGTCAACTTTGCCACCAGACAGTTTCTGGCTGAAATTGCCGACCTCATAGGTAGCGCGGGCAGAAGACAGAGAATGCCCGGAATAACTCTCCAGATGGCCACGGACCGTGACAGTGTCGCCCTCGAAATAGAGGGTGTCGATGTCGTCGAAGGTCACGTCGAACGTAGGCAGGACGTATTCACCTACCGTGAGGTAGCAGTCGCTGGAGAATTTGCCGTCGGTAATGACCAGGCGGAAGCCACCGTTCCTGCGGTCTTTAGGAATCTCCAGCTCGCCTGCCACGGAACCATATTCATTGGTCGTAAGTTCCAGCGAGCCAGCCGCCTTGCCTTCGGAATCGATGAGTTCGGCCTTGACTGAACGTCCGGCTGGCATCACCGAAAGTCTCTTGCGCAAATCACCTTGATAAAGCACGGCTTTGAATTTCACGCTTTCGCCAGGATTGAAAGCCTTCTTGTCAGTCAGGATGTTGCAATATTCTGACTCGGAGCCATCGGAACGTAAAGATTCCAAACGAGGGTATATATCCTGCCGCGCAGAATTCTTGACGTACCCATCCGCATCTTTGCAAGAAGCCTCAACGAAGGCAGTCACGTTTTCAGCCAGCTTGGAAGAAATAGCATCAGGGAGCGGGGTGAAGCCGTCCACGGCAACATCCTTGGCACTTGCAACCAGGTTGCCACTGACGTACAGATTCAGGTCGACGACTTTTTCAGGCTCTCCGCTCTTCCAGTCTGCCACATAAAAACGGAAATCCTTTCCTTTTCCTCGAACGGCTATCGAGAGCCGGTGGCGGGAAAACGCTGCATCGCTGGAAATCTTGCCATTCTTGACTCTGACAATGTAATCCCCATCATCCTTGCAATTGAGTTTCACCTTCACTGTGTCCTGCACATAAAAACTCTTCACTGGATTGACTACAGTCTTGGTCAGGAGCGGCTTTGCATTCTTTTCATTTCTGGAGAAAGAGAGAACCGCATTCTCCATGTTCCGGAATATTACTAAAGCCGTGTCTTCCTTTACCTCAACGCTGAGGTTTTTCGATGTGAGATCTTGCCTGAAATAGATAAAATCGGTTCTGGACGCCCAAGCAATCATGGACTCGATGCCACCTTTGCTTACATAAGATCCGGACTCATCGTAATATTTCGAAGCTTCGTCGTACAGCCTGCGGTACTGCGCAGAAGCGGCATTCACCGCATCAAGGCTGTCTTTCTCAACGCCCAGAAGCATGGACTTCGCTAACAGAGAAACCGCCTTCCCGGAATATTCATCAATATATTCATTGCAAAGCGAAATGCACTTCGCGTAGTCACAATCCAGCAAAGCTATCTGATCGGACTTCGACAGGAACTTCAGAAAAGCCCCTGCAGGGTAGGTGCCTTCAACTTCAGACGAAAGTAGCGGATAAGATTCTGACTCTGAATATCTTCCCGAATGCCTTGCCAGTTCATTCCAGAGCACGAACTCATAGTCGTTGCGAATCGCATCAGGAATGAGCCCTTTCAACAGCCAGGCAACTGATGAATTATTGCAGCGCGTGTAGAAATCATCTCTCCTGAATGCGCTCAGCTTATTTTTGTAGATCTTCGCAGAATCAGCCCACGAGCCATCAGAGTCATTTCTGACGTTAAGAAGATACGTGAGCAACGGGTCATCGTATTCTCCCACAGCCTTGGACAACTCGTCTTCAGCCTTCGCCCTATCCTTCCAGTTCCTCTGAGAGATAACATTTGCCTTCCGAGTCACAGCATCGTAGAAATCCCATGCGCAACGCTGATTCTTCGCCTCTTCCGCGATTGCGGAAAGCACATCTTCTTCCTGTTGGGGAAGGTCCGCCTTCTCAGCCTTGTAATATTTCGACCAGAGTTCGGTCAGTACGTGTCCTTGTTTGTCAGCTTTCGATGTTTTTTTCTGATTCATGCCTGAAATTGTCGTCAGTGCTGCGAGCCCAGCGATTAGGATTAGAACTAGCGCACTCAGTAACTTTCTATTCATATATTCAAAATTATCGCTTAATAAATCCCGAAGCCAAGAAATCTTGCATCAGAGGCTCGGCTTCGCTTACAAGATAGGAACTTCCTCCGACATAGACAAGAGGCTTGCCAGCCTCTCGAGAGAGCGAAATTGCCTGCTGGAGGGCACTGGAAACGTCCTTAGCCACATGCAGCCTTTCAGTGTTTCTGCCCTGCTCTTTCCAATATTCCCTGCACGTTGAATATAGCTCATCCACAGGAAGCGCCCGCTTGATTGCCGGTGCCGTGAAAACATATGTGGCATCTTCCGGCATCAGGGGCAATATGTGCGAGAGATCTTTATCGGCCATGACGGCGTAAACTATTATCAGAGAGTCACATTCACCATTATTCGACATCGACTTCAGCTGGTCGAAATTCTCTTTGAGCGCTGGGGGATTATGCCCGATGTCCGCAATGACGAGAGGCCGGCTCGACACTCTCTCCCATCTGCCGTGAAAGTCCATGCGGGAAGCAGTGTGTTCCAAGGCATCCGCCACCATGTTCCCATCTTTCAGCCTTGAATATTCTGCCTGTCCGGCTTGCCTATTCATCAATATGTCCACGGCAGCAAGCACTGTGCGTAGATTTTTCTCTTGATACCAGCCTTGCAAATCCATTTTTGGGAGAATATCCGGATTCCAGAGCGACGGGACGACATCCTGAGCGAATGTCAGCGGGCAAAAATCTTTTGCCTTAGCCTCGAACACCGGACGGGTTTCCGGAAGATACTCCCCGACAAGGGCAGGAACGCCTTTCTTGAATATGCCAGCCTTCTCGCCTGCGATTGCCGCCAGGGTGTGCCCCAGCAGTTCACAATGGTCCATCCCTATGCTTGTAACTATGGACAGGTCCGGGGTTATGATGTTCGTGCTGTCCAAGCGCCCCCCAAGCCCGACCTCAACCACGGCAACGTCAACGTGGATGTCTGAGAACCATTTGAATGCCATGCCTGTTGTTATCTCGAAGAAAGAAAGATCCAGACTCTCAAAATCAGCCTTGTATCTCTGGAGAAAATCAAATACATATTCTTTGGGCGCCATCTCCGTGTGGCCTCCTCCGCTTGCAGCCGGGTCTGGGATCCACACCCTCATCCTCTCCCGGAAATCCACCAGGTGCGGAGAGGTGTACAGGCCAACCTTCAGCCCCGCAGAGCCAAGCACCGAAGCTAGCATATTCGCCACAGAGCCTTTCCCATTCGTTCCTGCGACATGCATGCTCCTCCAATCTTCGTGAGGATTCCCGAGGATGGACTCGAACTTCAGCATGTGCTCCAGCCCGGGCTTGTAGGCTCCTTCCTTCGCACCAAATCCAACGTTCTGAATTGATGGGAAACGAGTGAAGATGGCATTCAGAGCATCATTATATTCTTTCTCAGAGTAATTCGACATATTCATGAAATTCCACTGCGTCGGCCTCTAGGATTCCTCCATGGCAACCGTTAAATACCAAGCAAATTTACTATTTTTATAACATACCTGATTAAGGAGAAAAAACGAAATTAACCATTCGGCAGTCCGGACAGTATCGGAACAACACTGTTGGAATCGTCGGGTGTGACACATCGTTCATCTGTCCAGTTTTTGCTCCGACGCCCGCAATTGAAAATCGACCTCCATAGCATATATGCGATGGGGCGGTTTCAAGTTTTGTCTTTGAACTGAAAGTAAAAATGCGTACTTTTACGCAGTTATTCACGAAGAATGAAAGGAAACACTTCTGCACTCAATTCTACCTATGTCATCGACGGCGTAACGATGGATCTTACCCCTGCCGAGATTCTCGACGACTGCCTCCGCATGCCTCAGAGCGAAGCCAATGGCAATCTTGCATTAGAGCAATCCTCAGCGAAAACCGCCGTCGATCCGATCGTGGACGAGACTACGGATCCGTCCCCTACGCTCAGCCCGATAGACGACATCAGCCCCGAGGAGTGCCTGGAGAAGGTAATGCCCCTGCTGGGATCCCCAATGGGATGCATGTCGTGCTATTACGGACCTTACACTAAAGGAATAATCGCCAAGACGCTGCTGGACTGCCTCTGGATGCACGGGCATTTCAGGCTCAGCGACCTTCTGCTGGCCGCCAGATGGAGATGGGTGACAAAGCCTCTGGGCAACATGGCAGGCTTCTACTCTTCAGTCGAGGCTGCCTCGGAATACATGCAAGGCTTGGGGATAGGGCTGAAGGAATATTCTTTCAAGGAGAGCGACAAGGCCTGCAGCGTAGACTTCAAGGTCGGCACTATTTCAAGAAACGCCAGCGACATGAATGAATATGACGACGAGGAGATTTACGATCTCTCAGGAAACGACCCATTCGGAAGCGACCACCCTTCAATAGGCACGCGCCGTGCGATTCCATGCAAGCTTGCGGCAGATCCGGACAGCTGGCTGATCTACGTGCCTTTCGACACCTGCGATTTCAGGCTAGGCAATTCGCTACTGGGCAAGGCGCTTGGAAAGAACGTCGATATATTCCCGGAACTGGGAGATGCCGACTACTTCATTGACTGCTTTGAAGTCGTGAGAGAGTTCGTGGAAGACAAAATAGCCGTCTCCGCAATTTCCGTGGCAGGCGGAGGACTGCTCTCGGCATTGAAGCTGATGTGCTCAGATGGCATCGGAGCCACGGTGGACATAAGCGGAATCATGAATTCCTACGACGAGAAAAACGAGCTCAGGGTACTTTTCTCAGAGATTCCTGGAGTTCTGCTCCAGGTGAAGGATGCCGATTACGACTATATAGATGCCGAATTCCTGCTCCAGGACGTGGCTTATTATCCCATCGGACACCCGATCCTGAATCAGGACAATATTGCCATCAAGAATGCCAGAAATCCTAAAATATCCGACATCTTGCTCTCCCTAATGAACAGTCAGGCCTCCGAAGGAGAGGATTGATTAACATGCTGGGAAAATAATATATCAAATGAATATGAAAATTAACGTAAACGCCATCCCAAATCACGGAGTGAGGAAACCAAAGATTTTCGTGCTGGACACGAACATCATCCTGCATGACTGCAAGGCCATCAGGAAATTCCAGGACAATGACCTGGTGATACCTGTCACGGTCATCGAGGAGCTGGACAAATTCAAGAAAGGCAACGACAACCTGGCTTACAACGCCAGAGGATTCATGCGCGACATCGACCGCATTACTGACGGCCGCACCTTCGGAAAGGACGGGATTCCCATCGGCAAAGGGCTGGGGAATATCAAGATAGAGCCTAATCACCCTTTCCCTGAGAGCATGAAGGGGATGTTTTACGAGGATATTCCCGACCATAGGATCTTGGCGACCGCAATCTGGGTAAGGGACAATAATCCTGACAGGTTCGTCGCGCTCGTCACGAAAGACATAAACCTCAGGATGAAGGCGAAAGCCGCCGGCATGGAAGTCCAAGACTATCTCACCGACAGGATTCAGGAGGATAAAGTAGAGAATGCCAACCGGGAGGTGCAGATTCTCGAGAATATTCCTCAGGAAGTGATCCAGAAGCTCGCATACAGTCCAGAGAACAGCGTGGAATGGAAAAGCATCAGCAAGACCCAGCCACGGGCCAACCAGCTTTATAAGATAAAGAAAAATGGAGACACGATCTGTGCCAGATACGATGCAGACGTTGATAAGATAGTCTTGGTGAAGGCTCACGACGTGTATGGCATAAAGCCTCGCAATCAGGAGCAGAAATTCGCCATCGATGCCTGCCTGAATCCAAATATCCAGCTGGTATCCATGACCGGGGGCGCCGGGACGGGAAAGACCCTGATCGCATTGGCCTCAGCCCTGGAACAGGCCGACAAGTTCGACCAGATTATCCTGACGCGTCCGACAATCGTGCTAGGCAATCAGGACATCGGCTTCCTGCCGGGCGACCAGAAGACCAAAATGAGTCCGTTCGTACAGCCTCTGATGGATAATTACAACGTGATCCGCTCACAGTTCCGTCCAGGGAGCAAAGAGGCTGCCAGGCTGGATGCCCTGATTAACGACGAGAAACTGATCATCTCTCCTCTCGCCTACATCAGGGGACGCAGCCTCGGCAGGGTCTACTTTATCTGCGACGAAGCCCAGAACCTCACCCCTAATGAGATAAAGACCATCATTACCAGAGCCGGAGACGGCACCAAAATGGTGTTCACTGGCGACATATTCCAGATAGACCAGCCATATCTCGACCAATGGTCCAATGGACTGACGCATCTGAATGAGAAAATGGAAGGGCAGAAACTTTTCGAGCACATCTTCCTTCGAATCGGGGAAAGGAGCGAGCTCTCCGACATTGCCGCAAAACTTCTGTAAATTTGAAATATTCAAAGTTGTATAATAGATTCCTTTTTTTTACCTTTGCGCTCGAAATTCTAGACTAAAATAATTTCAGAATATGTTAGAAAATAAGAAACGCGTTTATCGCTTCGGCGGGAAAACCGCTGAAGGAAACGGCCAGATGAGAGAACTCCTTGGAGGAAAAGGAGCTAACCTTGCCGAGATGAGCAAGCTTGGAATGCCTGTTCCGGCAGGCTTCACCATCACTACAGAATGCTGCACTGAGTATTACTCCTTAGGAGGCGGTTACACCGACGAGCTGAAAAGAGACGTCGCCGCTGCCATGAAAGCGACAGAGAAAATCATGGGGCGCAAGTTCGGCGACCCTTCCGACCCGCTTCTGGTCAGCTGCCGTTCCGGCGCAAGAAGCTCCATGCCTGGAATGATGGACACGATCCTGAACATCGGACTGTGCTCGAAAACGATTCCTGGGTTAATTAAGAAAACCGGCAATCCTCGTTTCGTCTATGATGCCTACAGGCGCCTCATCATGATGTATTCAGACGTCGTGATGGAAAAAGCTGAAGGAATCGAGCCTGCCGACGGCGAAGGAATCCGCCAGCAGCTTGACAAGATGATGGAGGAGCTGAAGAAAAAGAAAGGTTACAAATCCGATACTGAGATAACTGCCGACGAGCTGAAAGAACTCTGCGAGAAATTCAAGGCAAAGGTCAAGGAGGTTCTTCACGTCGAGTTTCCTGACGATGCCTCTGCTCAGCTGTGGGGTTCCATCGGAGGCGTTTTCAAATCATGGAACGGAAAGAGAGCCATCGCTTACCGGAGAATCGAGAAAATTCCTGATGACTGGGGCACAGCAGTGAACGTCCAGTCGATGGTATTCGGGAACATGGGAGATACTTCAGCCACCGGCGTAGCTTTCTCCCGCAACCCTGCGACAGGCGAGAATAAATTCTACGGAGAATGGCTGGTCAATGCCCAAGGAGAGGACGTCGTAGCGGGCATCCGCACGCCTAATCCTCTGAACGAGGCAACCAAGAACGAGCACAATAAGGACTTGCCGTCTCTCGAAAAGGCAATGCCGGAAGTATATAAGGAACTGGACGAGATCCGTCTCCGCCTTGAGAATCACTTCCATGACATGCAGGACATCGAGTTCACGATTCAGGAAGGCCAGCTCTGGATGCTTCAATGCCGCATAGGCAAACGAACCGGCTTGGCAGCCCTACAGATGGCTCTGGACATGGTGGACGAGAAAATGATTGATGAAAAAACCGCCGTGATGAGAGTTTCTCCTGCACAGCTGGATGAAATACTCCACCCTATCCTAAACCCAACTTCGGAGAAAAAGGCTACTGTCCTTGCAATGGGTCTGCCGGCATCTCCGGGCGGAGCCGTAGGCCAGATCGTGTTCAATTCTGCCGATGCCATGGCCGCAGCCGCAGAGGGCATGAAAGCCATTCTCATTCGCGAGGAAACATCGCCTGAAGACATCGAGGGCATGCGCGCCGCAGAGGGAATCCTCACCACTCGCGGAGGAATGACTTCGCATGCGGCACTAGTCGCACGCGGCTGGGGCAAATGCTGCATCGTAGGGTGCGAGGCCATGCACATAGACCTTGCGAAGAAGACTGTCAAATTCGGCGACAAGGTGCTGAAAGAAGGCGACTGGCTCAGCCTGAACGGCTCCAAAGGACTCGTGTATGCCGATAAGCTCGACACGATGGATGCCTCGCAGAATCCTATGTTCATCAAATTCATGAATATAGTAGATAAATATCGCAGGCTTGGGGTCAGGACCAATGCCGACACTCCGGAAGATGCAGAGAAAGCATTGAAATTCGGAGCCGAGGGCATAGGCTTGTTCCGCGTCGAGCACATGTTCTATGGAGCGAATTCCGAAATGCCGCTCATGAAACTGCGCAAGATGATACTTTGCGACACAGATGAAGAACGTCGGGCTGCTCTCGCTGAGTTGGAGCCTTACATCAAGGCCGCCGTGAAGAGCACCATGAAGATAATGGATGGCAAGCCGGTCGTATTCCGCCTGCTGGATCCGCCTCTTCACGAGTTCGTTCCTAAGACAGAGGAGAAAAAGAAAGAGCTAGCGAAGGAACTTGGAGTTTCAGTCGCTGAAATCGAAAAACGTGGCGAGGCCCTGCACGAGCAGAATCCAATGATGGGTCATCGCGGAGTCCGTCTCCACGTGTCATTCCCTCTCATCGCCGAGACACAATACAGAGCGATATTCAACGCCACGGCAGAACTCCAGGCCGAAGGCTACAATCCTCAGCCGGAGATCATGATTCCTGTCACGATTTCCGCCAGGGAGCTGAGCTTCCAGCGTGCCATCTGCGATAAAGTCAAGGCAGAGGTTGAGGGCACCACGAGGCAATTCCTGACCTACAAGTTCGGAACCATGATAGAAATCCCTCGCGCAGCTCTGACTGCCGACAGGATGGCCCGAGCCGCAGAATTCTTCTCATTCGGCACGAATGACCTGACGCAGATGACCCTCGGCTTCTCTCGCGATGACGTTGGCACATTCATGGGTGATTATCTTGGCAACAAGATTCTCGATGCCGACCCATTCCAGACAATAGACACGAAGGGCGTAGGAAAGCTGGTGGAATTCGGAGTCCAGAGCGGACGCAAAAAGAGGCCAGACCTCAAATGTGGCGTCTGCGGCGAACATGGCGGAGACCCTGATTCCATCAAGTTCTTCAACAAGATAGGAATCGACTACGTTTCTTGCTCTCCTTACAGGGTGCCTATTGCACGCCTCGCTGCTGCGCAGGCCGAAATCGAGCAGTCAAAATAAGGTTGAACATTTTATCCGAGATGAGAAAATTCGCATCAATCCTTCTAGCGGCTGTCACGGCACTTTCATTGTTGCCGCTAAGCGCCTCTGCTCAGGAGCCAGGACAGAAAAAAGGTTTCTTCCACAGATTCAACGTGGGACTAACTGCCGTTGATTTCGGGTACTGTCCTTCGACATATGAGGGTTCATCATCCACTAAAGTCAAGGCAGACTTTTACTATGACTTGGGAGTGAGCCTGAAATATGGGGACTATCTGTCTCCCGTTCAAGTTGAGGCTGGCGTTCTTCCCGGACTGATATTCCGCAAGAAAGATTTGGTTAACGATGATGACTTGAAGAATGATTTCAGGCTCATATCTTTTGCGAAGGTCAAGGCGAACATCTGCGATGCATTCAACGGATCGAAATTCTATGTTGCCGGAAGCGGATTCTACAACATCATTGACAAGTACGAATTGAATGTCTCGGGAGCCGTCAGCGCAGGAATAGCTTGGAAAAGCCTGGACTGCTCGCTGTTCTTTAAGATGCCAATTGGCGACACCGAAGGATACCCTAAGTGCTACGTCGGCACCACCGTAAGTTTCTATTTCGGACTTTAGCGGACTACATACGATATAGAGAGGAGATGACTCTTAAGTCTTAGGACAATTGAGGTCATCTCCTTTCTGTTTCCCGACTTTGGCAGTCTGAAATTGCGAAATTTCCTTATCGCCGAATAATCTGACAGATAGCAAAAAGGATATATGACGAGACCGGCTTCAACTCCATTGACGACGACGTGTTGCGTAATCCCGGTTTCTCGAAAGACGGCATCAAACGCCAAACCAAGGCAAGGCACTTCTCGGCTTGCATGTAATTATCTATAAATTAATGTTATACGAAATACACAATAAGTACCCTGCGAAAAAATTGCAGGGTACTTTCTGAATATGCCACCGGCACCCATCAGACCATGCTTTCCAAAGTATCCTGCGAAAGATGCTTGAGTCAAAAGAAGAATTTATATGTTCCGGATGAGGGTGGGGTGGGCGTTTCTACGGCCGAACTGGGTCGTGAAACACCGGAAATTAGGTGAGAGGGAACAAGCATGATTTCAAGTAGCCGTTTGTCGTGTCATAACGTGGATGTGATGTAGATATTCACGTAGACGGCCATCGCCGTAAGTGCCGCAAGCCAGAGCAGGAAAAGGATGAGACCAGGTCGCCATTTGGGAGCTTTAAGCCCAAATGCCAGCAATATGCCCCAGTAGAGCATGAGCACGAAAGGCACTAATATTAAAAATGAAACGCTGGCAAGTCCCCAGGCTGAATTCAACGGCTCAATGAGATGCACATGCAAGTCACTGCCCAAGCCTACGTGCACGTTCTCCAATGCTTTGTAATATATGTAATCATGATTAAGCAATGCCGTGCCCATAGCAGATATCGCGCAAATGCCTCCGATCATCAATATTATGCCCACGCATGCCAGCAGAATCCTCTCTACCTTTGGCCAGGTATCGTATTTCTTGATTTTCCCTGGCTTATTACGTTCACGACGCACCCTCTCGCTGATAGCATCCACAGTTCCTAACTCGCCATGAAGCTCATCTTTCTGGCGAACCGTTTTTGCAGCCGGCATGCAAACCCATAGAATAGCATAGACCGTCGGAAAGAGAAAATAGCAGAACTCTTCGGAAAGGTAAAAATGACGCCAAAGAATATGATAAAGGAATACCATCATCAATGAGGCTGTCACGAATATGAGCCTGAATATGGTAGGATCAATGTCGAAATATGTTCCAAGACCTCCGCAAACGCCCCCTATCCTGCGGTCAGCCATGTTCCTGTAAAGACGCTTTCTATTCTGTGGAGCTACGGTTTTCTTATCCTGAGGGTCGGATTCCGAAGTCTCCTCTTCAATAGCCTCTGGACGGCCAAGTACGGCTATTACCTCAGCGACATTCTGCTCGTTGACTACGCCATCCTGCCCGCATCTTTCAAGCAAGAGTTCTCCCATGCGATCCTCAATGCCATCCATAATCTCATTGCCGCCCTTCTTGAGAGAATAATATTCATTAAGCTCGTGAAGATATTCATTAATTTTGTTGAAGGCATCTGTCTCAAGGGAAAATACGTATCCACCGATGCTCCGCTTCTCAATCATTTTCATATTCCAGCATTCTTATTTTTAATAGTCTCGATTGATGACACAAGCTCATTCCATGACGCATCCATTTCCTTCAGCTGCTCCAAGCCCTTGTCCGTTATGCAATAATATTTCCTAGGAGGTCCCTGAGGAGACTCCTCCCACCTGTAAGACAGCAGCCCCTGATTCTTCTGACGAATGAGCAGAGGGTAGATGGTGCCCTCGACCACCAGCATGTTCGCATCCTTCAATTCCTGGAGGATGGTGCTGGCATAAGCCTCCTTGCGACTCAAAATGCTGAGTATGCAATATTCCAGCACGCCCTTACGCATCTGTGAACGTATGTTATCCGATATTTTGTCTGCTTTCATGTTCATAATGATTATTTATTAGATGAGAACTTTGCCATATTTTCAGCGGAAGGCTTCAAACCATGCATGAGGCATTTCTCGTAAGGAGTCTTCGCCGCCGGCGTGACTATCATCATGACTAGATAAAATATAAGCCCGGTGCCCCACAAGAGGCAGACCAGCAGAGTGACTACCCTAATGATTGTGGTATCTATGTCGAAGTACACAGCCAATCCGGCACAGACTCCGGCAATAGCCTTATTGTCCTTATCCCTGAACAATTTCCTCTTGCAATTGCCCTGAATCCCGGAATATGAGAAATCCGGCCCACTGCCATATTCTTCTTCTGCATTTCCGTCGGCTCTGCCAGTCCCGTCGGCAGGCTCCGCTGAGCCGTCGGGCATTCCAAGCTGCTCCACGACCCTCCTGACCATATCGTAATCCACTACCCTGTTAACCTGTCCTCCGGTCGCCTGAGCGAAAAGCTCGGCGACGCGTCGCTCGATTTCCGACATTACCTCATCGGAAGAAGCCTGAGAATCCATCTTCAGGCGTGACTTGAAGTGCCTGAAATAATCTGAAAGCCTGTCATAGGCATCTTCATTGAAGGAAAATTCCCTTCCGCCAACGCTTGCGCTAACTACTTTATTCATTTTCAAAAAGTATTTATTATCGATTCATGGTAGAATCCGATGCAAAGATATACAAATTTTTCAATACCTTGCAACACAAAGTATCTAAATTTTAAAATATCTTGCCGGAACTGAATATTTCTGCTAACTTTACCAAGGTTTGGGCATACGATGCCCGAACGCTCAGGCGCTAAAACGAATCTTTAATTATTTATGAATATGAAGAAGCTTATTTCTTTTGCGGCAATCATTTGCTGCATCGCAGGACTGACATGCTCTTGCGGAGAATCCAACGATGGCGCTTCCTTGCCTCGCGGCAAAGCAACCGCAGCGCTCGACTCCGCCTTCAATCGTTATTTGGGCGCCATCGCCGAGAGCGGCATGGACTTGCACAGCATAATGCTAGTCAAGGACGGCAAAGTCGTAGAGGAAAAATGGATGAGCGAAGGCGCACCGGACAAGCCTCATGTGATGTGGTCTGTGAGCAAATCGTTCACCGCCACCGCAGTCGGGCTTGCGATTTCGGAGGGGAAGATTAGATTGGATGACAAGATGACATCTTTCTTCCCAGATGATCTGCCTGAACACGTCAGCGACACTCTGGCGGCAGTGACAATCAAGGATTTGCTGACGATGAGCTGTGGCCATGGGACAGACCACTCGAACGAGATTAGCAAGGACACCACGACGAGATGGGAAAAAATATTCATGCAATACCCTTTCGAGCACATGCCTGGAGAATATTTCTGCTACAACTCCCTTGGCACTTACATGCTGTCGTCTATCGTGACTAAAGTTTCGGGAGAAAAAATCGTCGATTATCTGACCCCTCGTCTCTTCGAGCCTCTTGGAATAGACAAGCCTGAGTGGGAGGAGAATTTTGAAGGCGTGAATTGTGGCGGCTGGGGCCTTCACATAAAGACCGAAGACATGGCGAAGTTCGGGTTGTGTCTGTTGCAAGGTGGAAAATATAGGGGGAAACAGGTTATTCCCGCAGAATGGGTTGCGGAAGCGTCGGCGCGTCAAATCGACTGCAGGCCTGCCGGAATGACTCCCGAGCAGGTTGAAGAGGCCGTGAGGACTATAAGCAAAGACTGGAAGAAAAACAGCGACTGGATACAGGGCTACGGCTACCAGATGTGGAGATGCCGCAACAATGGCTACCGCGCAGATGGGATGAACGGACAATTCATCATCATGCTCCCCGACAAGAATGCCGTCATCGCAATTACCGCGAACATCAGCGCCATGCAGAAAGAACTGAACCTGGTCTGGGAATATATTTACCCTGCACTTTGATCACAGCGAAAAGTGCGGATAGAGGCTGACGGTTACGCCGGCGCTGACCCAAAGCTTCGGCTGGGGGACGCCGCCGAAGTCGGAATATTCATGATTCAGGAGATTTTCAATATTCACGAAGAACTGCCGCCACCCTATTCTGGCATCGAACACTGAATATGGGACATAGTTTCCTGCCCTCTGCTGCCAGCGCCATGAGAGATTCACGCCAACGGCACCGGATATATTCATGTCTGCCTTTGCGACAACCTTATTCCTGAGATATTCGAGGGAATATTGCGATTGAATATTCTCCCCCGCATTTTTGTCCTGGTCGATGTGACTCCAGCCGAGATAAAGGCTCTTGAGGAAGAAATTCCTACCCAGGAGCGATGGCATGTCCACCATAAAGGAAATCTCTTCTCCCACGGCATTAATCCTGGTGTGATTCACTGATGTCCAGACGGCCTCATCCCCAAGGGATGAGTCGCATATCCAATCTATCATATTCCTGCCCCTATGCAGGTAGACGCAGGCTTGGGCGGAGAGCCACGACCTTGAATATTTCAAGCCCGCCTCATATGCCGTCATTTCTTCCGGCTTAAGATATTTATCGGCTTTATGGCCGCCTACGGAATAGTACAGCTCAGTGAACGTTGGCATCCTGAGCGAAGTGTTCCAAGAAGCATACGCTTTCCAATTCTCTCCGATGCGGACGCTCATGTCCGCCCCCGGATAGAGCCTGAAACTCATCTCGCTGCCAGTGTTCTTCACGGCAGTCACTCCGCCGGAAAAAGTCAGCCTGCGCAATAGTACGTTATGTTCCAGATAGAGGCTTATGTTGGTTCTGTTCTTGCCCAGGGAATATTCCCTGTCAGTGCCCTGAATATGCTTCGGAGCATTCAGGGAATCGCCCAAGGTCGTACTTAGCACGTCCTCATTGCGCATTTCCGCTCCGAAAGCAGTATTGCCCAGCTTCCAGTTGAAGTAGCTGCCAAGATTGAGGCCATACACGTTAGTTCTGTGATAATTGAATGGAACCTTCGACTCATCACCCCTGAGCAGCTCGAATCTGTCGCGGGAATGCATCCAATACACAGACGGCTTGAAATGAATCCTGCCCTTAGTCTCTGCCTGGACCGCAAAGTAGGCTTTGCTGGTATGCTCGTATTGGTCGTCGTATTTGACGCTATAGAAAGTATTGGCGCCGAATGCCTTGTCAGACAAGCCAGCGAGCCATGAGATGTCAGCGTCGGAACCATCGTAGCGACCCTGATAAAACACCTTGAAGGCATCGAAGTCGCTGTTCAGCCCGCCTTCCGAGTTTCTAAGGTAGCCGTCGGACCTGCCATAGCCAAAAGAAATGCTATTGGAATATTTTCCGTTTGCAATCGCTCCCCTGGCCGTTCCAGAAAAACTCCCATGCGAGCCACCTTCAAGCCGTACATCTGCAGAAGACTTTACTGGTTTCTTAGTTATTATATTGATTGCTCCGACCAGAGAAGAGGTTCCGTAAATCCTTCCGGCCGGACC
>ONBM01000035.1 GCA_900316045.1 uncultured Bacteroidales bacterium
AGCTTGGAACCCATGCCGACGGCTGCAACGCCAGAGGCTGCCCATGCTTTAAGATTTTCTTCGGTTGGTTCTACGCTGCCCGTGACCATCAAGTTCACGAAGGGGAGGGGAGCCAGAACATTTTTGACGAAAGCAGGCCCGCCGACGCAC
The DNA here is from genome assembly GCA_900316045.1 of uncultured Bacteroidales bacterium. Taxonomy (GTDB): domain Bacteria; phylum Bacteroidota; class Bacteroidia; order Bacteroidales; family UBA932; genus Cryptobacteroides. The sequence goes on from ONBM01000035.1 coordinate 151, forward strand.
CCTGCAGGGAAAATTTTTATCAGATCACATCCGGCTTCCAGTGCATTGCAGATTTCCGTTACGGTGCCACAGCCAGGGGAGTACGGAATGCCGCGCCTATTGCAGAGCCGAGCCACTTCAGGATTGAAGTTAGGCGCTATTATGAAATTTGCGCCTAACTGAATATAAAGTTCCGCAGTCGGGGCATCTAAGATTGTACCCGCGCCTAATACCAATTCAGGGCATTCATCCTGCAAGGACACGATGAGTTCTCTGAATATCTCGTGTGCCCTGTCGCCTCTGTTAGTGAACTCAAAGGCTCTTATTCCGCCAGCGTAGCAGGCCTTGACGACATTCTTTGCGTGTTTCTATGATAGCATTAAGCGTTTGTAGTTTCTTGAATTTTGCCATGTCGATATATAATAAGCATTCGTTATTTGATCACGGATTCATATTTCACGTCCTTATTGTCTTCTGGAATCAAGCATACGATGATGTTCTGCACAGAAGAGAGTTTCAAGTCAGTGTCGAATCCGACTATTGTTATTCCAGGGTTAGGAGAGTCGAACGAGAAAGGAGAAACTGCAGGGGATATGTGCCAGCGGATAGACTCGGGGCCGCTAACCTTAACGTAAAGTTTCTTCCCGTCCTTTTCCAGAAGCAATACCTTGTCGGAGATAATTTCGGCTTTTGCTGGAGTGACCAGAGTCCACGTTGCCATTGTAAAATGGTTTGAAGTCTCTATCTTATCTTCCACGACAACATATTCTTTGTCTATCAGGCTTACGGCACGTTTGGCGCTCTTGACCTGGCCTTCATAAACAGGTGTCAGGTCCGAGATAATGTACATGTCGTTCTCGTTGTCTGAAAATCCGGTTATCTCCGCTTTCCCCTTGACGTTCTGGAGTTTGCGATTGAAGGTAAGGGTGTTATGCGAATAGTTGTTGTAGCGGAATGAATCCCAGCGCTGCGAGTCCTGTTTCATGTTCCATAAGTCCACGCCTCTTACCTCCAGTCTATTGTAATTATCAGCGCCCATGTCTATTGCCCATCTTACGCCTTCTGCTTCCATGATGAAGGAACCCACGTCCATGTGAGCATGATTTTCGGAAGGAGTTCCCATCTTCATGCCTGTGAAAATTGCAGAGGTATCTTCCCAGTCGGTGCGCATGAAGCACACTGGATTGTAACCCTGAGCTTTCCAGAAGAGATTGGATGGCTTCATTGGGTTCGAAAGAGATGTAGATGCTCCCCAGATTAGGATCGCAGGAGCGAGCCTGTCTTTCCTGATCCTGCTAGTCCCATCTCTCCTGTAGACCTTGATCTGGTTATAAATAATCGAAGGGTCTTTTGTCTTGTCGTAGAACCAAAACATGGCAGGGGAGAGAAATGCCCTGGCACCGTTATCTGAATATGAAAATATATTAAGGGCAGGAGTCGTTATGTTAAGAATATATTCACCTGTCTTCAGAAATCCAGGAGCTTGGCTCAGGCCATAGTCTGTGCCGAAAATCTTCTCAATGGCACTAAGAAACATCGTACAAAAAGTAGTACCGTATTCCCAATAACCTCCCCCTTCAGGGTAGGCTCCGTCTGGGGCATAATGCTTCATCGGGATGGCGATTTTCTCTATTGCCCTGTTGACAATGTCGCTGCATAGCTCTGGGTCTTTTTCCCAGATTGCTAATGCTCCATAGGAAACGCCTGCATGGCAGACCTGGTTCCAGTTGTTCACTGCATTGACGAACCAGTTGTATTTTTTGTCGTAAGACGGTTTCAGCCCTTTGTCGATTATGGCTTGCTCTATGATTTTCCTGGTTTCTTGTGACAGCTGTGGGTAAAGCCAGTCGTAGCCGATAGCAAGGGCCATCGTCATCTCTCCGACATCAAGGAAATGCGACGGGTTCCAGTCAGAAAAAGACGCTGCTTTCAGCATTTCGCTTTCGGCACGCTTGAGATATGCTTGTTTCCCGGTCATTCTGTATGCATAGCTGAGGGCAAATATCCGTCGAAGGTTTTCTCTCGAGACGGCTAGAAGCCTTTTCCCTTCCTTGATTCTCTCGCTCAATGGCAGGTCAATAATTAAATCTGCTTCTTCCAATATCGCATTATTGATATTCTGCCACTCGGCATCCTTAGAAATTTGTTTTTTCAGTGTCTTCTCTTCGCCCTTCATCAGCAGGAGCCTAGGATGAGAAGGAAGCTTCTCGGCTGTTTTTACATAATTGTTCTGGCCGCTTGCGATAAGGCTGCTCAGCATTAATGCAAATAAGAAAAATAATCGATGTTTCATTTTATGAATATGTTTTATTGTGTTATCAATATTTGAATATTACGCTGCTGCCGGCGAAAGTGCCTATAGGCAAGTCAGCCGAAATCTCTTGAGTTTGGAATCCATCTCTAGAGATTTGAATATGCATCCTGCTTAGAAGGTGAGTAGGATCGGAGAGAGTTAGCTCCGTGATTTTTCCAGTGCCATCATATTTCACCATTACCATACCTGGAGAGTCAATGGATATTTTCGTCCCTTTGAATATTTCTACTGAGCCACTTCTGTAAAAAATCGCATAAGCGATTCGCAGGGCATCGTTTCTTGCTGCTTGGAGGCCTTCATTGTTTGCAATTATCGATATGCTTCTGCCGTTCTCTTGCTCTTCCAAAGCCTCTTGGCTAGTAGAAGGGACTATGATATATTCATAGCTCTTTTCATCATTCTGTCTCCTTTGTTCAAGCCACAATTTGAAGACATCCTTTTTCACGATGTCTTTTGGCGAATCTGACTGACGATTTGAGATAGCCCAGCTTCCCTGCTCTTCCTTATTTGAGATTGAAACAGCAGCATGTTGTGGGAATAGATATCCAATGCTATCATGAAGGACCCATGAGACATCATTTAAAGTACGGGTGCCATTTTCTAGCTTTTTTACATCATTACCGCATTTCACGATGACGTCCCCGTTCAGGTAACATTGGTTGAGTGTCGTTATGGCTGGTTTTCTTGATGGGTTCTTGATGCCGCTTCCTAAACAGACATATTCATCATCAAAGAAGAACCATGCCTTTCTTGCTGACAAACCAGTTTGGGGGCTCTTGAAATCAAATCCGACCGCACCATAGAGACCGTCTGTGACGGCTCCGGTGAAATCGTTCAAGCCCCACTTCTGAATTTCGTTTTCCGGAGGCATTTTGTCAAGCAGGATGGTTGTCGCACCAGGAATCATCATCCAGTCACAGACAGGAGTTAGGTCGGAATATTCTTTCCCCGTGCGGGAAATGTAATTAGTTCCATCGCCTCTGAAATGGTTCATTAGTCCCTCTCCATTGTAAGGCTGCTCCATATTCGCAGTTCTTTTAGAATACATTCTTACGGAGGTGTAGTAACCTGGTCTCTGGAAAACGAAATGATCGGTGCACCAAAAATATTTAGCGAAGGAAGTCTTTTCAAAACTTTGCCCTTTCCTAGCATTGGCAACGTTCTCCAGTTCGTCACGCCTGTAATTGGAAACTTTCATCAGTCGTTCAGGAGTTCTTGGGCTGAAAACTCTTCCCTTACCTTGCCTAGTTATGTCCCTGTTCAGAACTCCGGGGTCGGTAATCCTGCCGTATATTTGCTGCTTGCAGATTCCATCGAGGTAGTAATCTATGAGAGTATTAGCGGCTTCATCAGAAAATCTGAATTTCGTTCCGGCTACTAAAGAGGCCCAGTAGGCGAATTCGTCAGCATATTGGTTGCCATAAGATAATGTGTTGTTAACTCTGTCATCTCTGTGATGGAAACTGAAATCCTGTTGCATGCCACGGCCTGCCGAGAATTTTATCTCTCCCTGTATGATTCGCATTAATCTTGCGAATTCTTCTTCATTCCTATTGTACAAGGCTTTCTGTGCTTGGATGCCGGCAATCTTTATTCTGTCGCCGCTCGGTCTCGCTCCGCTCGCATGGACATTTCCTCTGCCGACTATTTCCAATGCTTTGTCAATCTGGCAGACAGATAGGTCATTATCCATGACAAGCAAAAGGTTCATGATGTTTTCTGGCGTTCCAATCTGATTCCACCACCAGTTCTGGCAGATGAAATCGTTCTTGAGCCAATAATTGAGTGACCTGCTGATTGCATCTTTGATGTCTTTTTCCCCTTTGAGTGGAGATCCGGTTTTTTTGTATGCCTTGGCCATCGCTAACATATTGCTCAGATGTCTGCTATGCTCAAAACCGGTGTTAGAGACATCAGAATAATTTATTCCAGGCCAAGTCCCATCGGGTTTTAAAGATTCGGCTATTCTTTTGACTTTCTCCTCATTCACTCCGGAAGATAACATTTCATTCCTGACTGAATTTCTTAAGCTTTCCATTTCTCCTTTCTTAATGGCATGGCGGCCACCTTCGTCGTAGCCGTCGAGCATGATAGGCATCAGCGTAGGGAAAACCCATGCGAAATGATGTTCTTGGTAAATATGTGGGCGACTGCTTTCTACATATTTCAAATATGTCTCATCTCCATAGACTCTGACCATGGCTTCTAACAAATTGTCTGGCCATCTGTCGTGTTTGCCCGTATTCAAGGTCTCATGCCATTTCCACTCTGCAGGGTGCTGCTGGTAATGAAGAAGATAGTCTATGGCTTTTTTTATTGACGCACCATCTTTTTCATAGAAGAAAAGGTTTTCACCGGTAGCATTGTAGATTACCCACATGGCAGCCGTCATTGGCGCTAAAGAAAAATACGTGTACCACAAACCATTCTGTTCTCTGGTAACCTCACCTGGCATGTGCCCATCAGGTGCGATCTTTCTTGAGAAATCGCCTTTGATAAGAGCGATGTTGCGATTCATTTCTTCTTCATCTTCCAGAAGCGAATCGGAAAGCACAGAACCGAATCGCCCCCAGTCTGCCCAGTTGTTTTTTCTTTCTCTTATCTCATTAGCTGCTTTTCTGTAGACTGTGGCCACCCAGTTCTTGAATTGTTCTTTGTCTGACTGTTTCCAGATGGGAGAGTCAGACATAAGCTCTGCTGCCATCAGTAGAGCCGAACCAGAATAGCTCATGACCAAAGGGCCATCTGGCTCTGAATATTTATTATTGATGTATGCCCATGCGTTCAGAAAATAACAAGCCTTTTCTCCATAGGCTTTCTTCCCCGTCAGCTTGTAGGCAAGGGCTGAGCAATATGCAGCGAAAGCGTCTTGCTGAAGCGCCAAAGAATTGGCCCTGTGTTCCTGTGGCTTTACATAATAGCCAGGAACATTAAAATCAGGCCTAGCGTGATGCTGGCTGTTCTGGAGCGAATCAGCATATCTTATCAGCCGAATATAGGCATCGTAGTATGGCTCACATCGCTGTGACACCATGCCCCTCACGAAACTGATTTGTTCTAGCGGGTGCATGTAATGCCCTGCAGTCAACTGAAAGCAACACAGTAGTGAAGACAATACTGTAATAATTTTTAGAATATATTTATATTCCCTTTTCATGCTTAAGTATTCTTAATATCATTTTCAATTGTTTGGTTTCTTCCCGCTAAGTGTAGTCGTGAATGTCACGGAAGTACCTCTCGGAATTGTAGAGACATATCCGGCGACGGTGTATCCCTTGTTTTCGTCATCCCATCCGGTACGTACGGTCCAATCTGACGGCCTTGTGGCAGGCCAGGTCGTATATGTCACGGATGTCGATGAACTCTTTGCGCTCAGATATAGTGTTTTGCCTTTTTGAGAAAGGATCTGATAACTGCTGCCGTTTTCGACCGTTGACGGTGTTATCATTCTCCACATCATCTTTGCATCTGCACTTTCGAGAGCAGTGACTTCGTCCGTAATGACCAGATTGTCACCTTCAAGACGGATGGTGCGGAACACGGACTTGGCCTGCCCTTTGAAAACGGCTGTCAGGTCCATCCTCATACCTGGTAAAGCGGCGTCATCATAGACGTTGGCTATGGTCGCCTTTCCGCTGACATTGTGGTCGGTCATATAGAGTTTGCTGAAGCTGTCATCGAAATTTGAGAATGACAAGGTGCTGTGCCCAAGATTGTTCATCCGGAATATGTCCCAGCGCAGAGACTTCTGCGTCATCGTCCAATAACTGCCTCCTGCTTTTGCGGTCAGATTTTCGATTGTGGCATAATTCGGACATTTCAAGTCATCCGACCAGCGCACACCTTGGGATTCATAGACGAATGAGCCTGCATCCATATGACCGTGACTGGCACTGGCTGCGCCGCCCTTGAAACCGATGTATTTGTCATTTTCGTTAAATTTCCATCCTGTATGTATCATGGCCACGGGTACTAGGCCATTTCCTACCCAGAGGTTGGAGGAAGGAAATGCAAGATTTGACGGATCGAAACTGAAATCCATGATTATCCCTGGGATGATCGGAAGAAGACGGTTCTTGGAATACTTCCCCTTGTTAAGCAACCGCACCTCATTGGCCACTAATGCCGAATTGCCTGTTTTAGCGGCAAACCACCACATCGGTATTTGCATGGATTCACTTGCGCTGCCACCATCTGCGAACGAGAAATTTCCTCCGCACGGACTGCCCATGAACAGCATGAAATCACCGGTTCTCATGAATCCGGCAATCCTTGAAAGGCCGTTGTCGTTGCCGAATGCCTTCTGGAGCATCTGGAGCAGACAAATCTGATACCCGGTCCCGTATTCCCAATAGCCATATCCCTCGCCGTAATTGCCGTCGGGAGAATACATGCTCTTGACAGCTGCGGCATTGGACACGAGGGCGTTCTCGATAACCTTCGCGCAATTCGTCTTGTCCTGAGGATAAGCAGCGAGGGCAGCTGCGACAAGGCCTCCGTTGCATACAGAATTCCAGTTGTTTTTGCTCGTCTGTGTGGCATCTTTCCCGCTCTTGCTGTCAAGAGCAGTATCAATGGCATAATTGCTGAGGGCTTTTCTGACCATCAGACGAGTGTCATAGTCCAAATCATAATACAGCCAATCGTATGCTAGGGAAACTCCGAGCGCCATTTCTCCGACATCCAGATAATGAGAAGGATGCCAGTCCTTGAATTGGCCACAAACAGTATTGAGTGTTTCGACTACTTTGGCAAGGAACTCCTCCCTTCCGGTCATACGGTATGCATAACTACAGTACAATAGGATAAGTTCAACTTTTCTTGAAACGGAAAGAAGCCTTTTGTTGGATGCGTCAAGAGTATACGTGATGGACTCTGTGGAGGCGGCTTCCTTTTCTGCATAAGTGAGTATCAGATTATTCAGTTTGGCAAGAGTAGGCCAAGATACAGGATCTTTCACCTTGGCCGCAAGGGCTTCGAAGTCACCTTTTTTCATGAGTATCCGAGGATGCCCTAGAGCCTTGAGTGTCCCATAATTATATGTGCCGGTCACGTCCGGAGAAGAGTCCTCTGCCTCCTCCTTGAAAGACGTGCTGAACTTGACCGCATCGCTGAAATAGCTCTTGTCTTTTGTCTTCACGACGGCACGGCATTCATAATCCTTGTCTGCCGACAGGTCATGAATATCAGACTGGAAATTTTCCGCAGTTGTTTCACAGATGACCGCTGTCCATTCGGATGCGCCTACCATCCTGTATTCAAATCCGCAGCTGAACTGTGTCTGGTCAAAGAAGGGAAGAGCCTCGAAGGAGCCCTTGAGAGTCGTCGACTTGAGATCGTCCGGATTGATACTGATTCTGTCCATGCTGACGGACTGAACGGCGAATGTGACGGGGTCGGATGTAGACCTGTAGAAAACCCTCAGTTCCAGTATGCAGGTTTCTCCCGATTCAGTGGTCTCTATTCTGTATGGCATCCCGTTGGCGCCGCCGAATCGCCAGGTCAGTTCCGCGCCCTTGGAGAGACGCGAGCTGGCCACCTTTCCGCCTGGAACGACATCCCCGTTTACATCAGTGATTCTTAGTCCTCCGAGGTTTGAAGTCACGACCGATCCTTCGGATGAAAACTCACCGTTGGTGCCGACTGTGACAGTGACCTTATAAATGGACTTGCCCTCACGTCCAGGCACTTCGAGATAAGAGCCGGGACAATTCCCGAAACGGAAACCGGTATGGTTTGTCGGTGCCACATAGCATTTCCCTGTCGCCGCTGAAGGATCCGAGTAAGCCGAAGTGTCATAATACGGGTAAATGACAAAATCTCCGAATCCATCTAGGGTCATTGCTGTGCGTTTCCTCATGAAGTTGACCTGCTTGGAGTCTTTGTATCCAGTAGGGAACGGGTTGGTTGAAGGATTTGAGAAAGGCCATAGCAGATTTTTACCACTTTCTCTCAGGAATTCCACCACGGCGACATCCTCCCATTCCAGCTGAGAGGCATCGATTATGCCCAGATCCAATATGGAAGATGCCTCGAGTGTCCGTGGTGTGGAGTCAAACCATATCGCCTCTTTCCCTTTGGTATCTGTAAAAATGATTTTCAGACCCTTCGGGAACGTCTGGGCAGGAACGGAGAAACAATATGATCTGTCATTCTCAAAAGTACTTGACATGGCCGGTGAAAGCCATATCGAGTAAGCTGATTTGCGATCCACATAAGAAGACACAGTCGCCTTGTTGTCAGCAGAGACGGTAATCATGGCGACTCCTCCGAAACGACAGCCGTCAGGCGTCCGGAGCGTGATAGTTTTGATGGCCGATCCTCCTCCGAGCGAGAATCTTATGAGTCCTCCGACGTTTTTGAATGAGAAAGTCGTGTCGGCGGATGTGCAGACGGCTCCAGTCGCTTCAGGATCGAAACTGCCTGGGTAGCCTTTCTGTTCGCAAGGGAAATGCAAGTAAAGCGTGTCCTGTGCATTGTCAGTTGAACCGGGTGAGAAAGATTCTACCATCGAAGACGGGAAGACGGACCAGTATCTCGAATTCCTGCTTCCTGATCCTGTGAATATTCCATCCCCTTGTGCCGATGCGTATGAAATGAATTTTGAACTGCCCTCCTTTTTGCAGAATACCGCAATACGGTCTCCCTTCTGCCATTCGCGGGGCAGTGCGGCTGTGGATTCCGTTCCGGTAAAAGGCTGCAGATTCGCCTTGAAAGTCAGAGAAGTGATTTTCTTGCCATCATCATCTTTTCCTGATGGATTGTCCATTTCTGGATTGCTCTTGCATCCAGCAAGGGTCAGCAAGGAAGCGACGGCGAATATAAAGGGTTTGATTATTTTTATCATTTTAGCGGTCTAATGGAGAATACGTAGTTATCTTTTGTCTTATTGTCCTTGCAGGTCAGGACAATGCGGTAAATTTCCGATCCCCATACATTTGAAAGCCTGGCATCAGGCAAGGCCACAGTTTCAACTGAAGCCATGAATTTACGTTTGTCATATTTGAGTGCTGCCTTCTGACCATTAGCTTCAATTAGCACGGTCCCGGGACTTGAAATGTCTACGCTTCCCCATGTCATGAAACTGATAACATTAGGAGCGACGGACTTGGCGAGGATAAAATTGTCTCTGACCGTAAGTTCATTGTTTTTCAGCGTGCATGAGCGTAGCCACTTCCTGACTAGAGCCTCTTTCGGATATGCCGCTGATATGTCGGTGGAGTAAGTCATCCTTGAAGGGTCAAATGACGAGTTCTTCGCTTTGAATTCTGCTCCATCCTTCTGGGCTATGCCGTTGATTGCAGGGACATTGTGGTAGGAGCTCTGCATGGTCCAGATTGTATAGCGTTCTTTAGAAAAAGTTTGACGAGTATAAGTACCGACCCCTGCGTCTATGAGAATCGGAGTGTTATTGATATAAAAAGAGACGGTTCCGCAGTCATTATGGTTGTGGCTTTCTGCATTGTAGCCGCCTTTGCAGGCAACATACAGGTTATCCCCTCCTGCCATGTAGCAGACATCTGTCTGCGGATACCAGGAATATGCGGGATGCTCGAATACAGGCTTTTCTGCAGCAAGTTCCTTTTGTATGGCACAAGCTGCAAGAGTTCTGTATATATCAGCTCCGCTTGAAATGTTACTTTGGGGATTATACAGGTGTGCGGCGTAGCCTTTCATGATTGGACTGTTCACGTCCTTGCCGAAACGGTAGATCAGATACGGGCTTCCGCCACCACGTGCCGAGGCATCAGCGAAATTGACGACCCATCCGTCTCCGACGTAAGATCTGGCAATATATTCTCCGCAACTACGAAGCATGGGAATGTCGAAGATTGCTATCTTGCCTCCGGTAGCACGGTTCAGAATGTCCAGATAATCATAGGCTGATCCCGCTGCGCGGTCCCAGTAGCTTGACCCTTCTTCACAGGCCCCGTCCTCACAGGTGTAATTCAAAAATTCATCAACGGACTGCATTGAAAGCCATACTGCATCAGTTAGTCTGTCGGGGTCATTCTCCAGCAGCATGAAAGCATTAAGCGCATTGTAATTGCACCAAGGTGTCCAGTTGTTGCTCTTGTGCTTCTGATCCCGTACCATCCACCAAAAACTGTTGTTGGTCAGGAATACGTCCAGTATCCTGTGTTTCAGTTCGTGATAAAGCCTGCGGGAGATTTCAGGATCAGTCTTGTCAAGGGTCTCATGAAGGAAATAGTATGTCCAGGAGAGCAGATTTGAAGTGGTTCCGGCAGTAAGGTCAAACACAGGATCGTCCCAGGCCTGTATCGCACGGTGTGACTTCTGTAGCGAATTATGAGCAGTATTTGCCCAAGAGGTGGATTCTGAGAAGGCATAGATGCCGTTGATGATCTGGTCGATGAAGCGTCCTTTGCCTTCTGCTAATTCAGCCATCAACAGAGAGGCCAATGCAGACAGGTTGGCGTTCTTGTCTCTGTCTAAACGGGCACCGGAGCGTTCGAACTCAAGATAATCCGTGGGCTTGATGAAGCGCCATGTATAATCCAGGCTCTTTTCTCCTGATGCAATAAGCGTGTTTTTATTGTCTCCGAGGAAAGAATCCCATCCGGTCCTGTCGGAATAAGAAGGGAAGGCGACCCATTCCTGATTAAGGATGATCGCTTTACGGACATCTTCCTTGCTGTATTTCGTAGTGAGAAAATAACGCGGTGAGTAATTTGAGGCGAAAGACAAGTTGATGCCTGCCAGAAGGAGTGCCCCCATGCAAATGGCTCTGCTGATAATGTTCATGTTCGAATTTGTTAAAAAGAAGAGGAAGGCTCAATACCTTTAGGCTTGTAGCATCCCTCTTCTCAAAAATTTAACGGTCTTACTTGGCTTCTTCAGGGGTATAGGTCTCCAAGGTGACAGCCCTGTCACGGGCTACGAGATAATCGTTTGCCTTGTAGACGTTGCCTTCCGCGTCAGTAATGCTGACGGAGTAGGTGATGACGTAACGGTCTTTGTCACTGAATCTGTTGTAGCTGCTAGTCTTGTCAAGAGCATACGTACCGCTGCCTGAGACTCTGTAGTTTACGCCTTCAGGTGCGGTGATGGTGACTTTCTCCCCGTCGTGATTGAACACGAGGGTTGGAGTAAGTTTCATCAATGTGCCCTTGAGAGCCTGTGTCATGGTAGAAGTGTGTCTGCCTGTCGTAGTCAGCATCACATGTTCGTTGTCGGTGACATCGTGGTTGAAATCATCCGGGGTCTTGTACTCGACTGACTCGGTCTTTCCGTCCTTCATGGTGATGGTGGCGGAACCGTAATGGAACCAGTTGCCGTGAAGCTCGGTTATGTACTTGATTCCGAACATGGTGAAATCCTTTGGAGAAACAGACCACTGACTGGAAAACCTCCTGTCGGCTGAAGCTTGGTTTGTTGAACCGACGAGAAGACTGTCCAGATCTGATGTTCCGGTCATTACCAGAGGTACGACATAAGTGTTCTTGATGGCATCGGGGTCATTGAAGAAAGCTTCAGTGAGCTGAACGGTGACACCACCGTTGTATTCACCTTTCTTGATGACGATCTTGCTGTTGTCGCTCAGAGTGTAGTACGCCTGAGGAAGTGGCTTGATAAGGTCGCCGCCACTGAACCTGACATTCTTGCAGAGCGACTCATCCACCTTGAAGTTAATTACACGGTCCTTATTGTTTTTATATACGCCGCCCATTGCCGCGGAAATGACGAACTTCCCGGCGTTGTCATTGTCGTTCGGATACATGTCGTTGCCCAGTACAAGTGTCCTTACGGGGAACTGGTACGGGAAGTAGCCCGTCGTATAATTGTAATCAGGGAATTCTGTATCGAAGTTGCTGCAGCCGACCATTGCGAGTGCGGCAGCCAAAACAGAAAATGCTTTATTTGTCATAATCATTTGATCTATATTGTTTTATAAAAGTTACTACCATCCTTGGTTCTGGACGTAGCCGAACTTCATGACTTCGTTGAACGGGATAGGACCGTAAATCATGTATGACTCGTACTGACGAGGTTCAACTTCCACTGTCTCATATTTGCCGTTCTCGTCAAGTCTGATACCCTTGGCAGGTTCAGTAAGATCGTTTTTCCATCTTCTGATATCCCAGAAACGTGCGCCTTCGAAGCTGAGTTCTATACGGCGTTCGTTACGGATCAGCTGGCGCATAGCCTCCTTGGAAGTCACGCTGGCGAGATAATCGTCAGGCTGGGCAAGTCCGGCGCGTTTGCGTATGGCTGCGATGACATCGCGTGCGGAATAACCGTTGCTGCCTTTTCCTTCGGGACCCCATGCTTCGTTGGCGGCCTCGGCATAGTTCAGGAATATTTCAGTGGAGCGGATAATTGGGATAATATGCTTCTGAGTACTGGTTTTGCCAGTTTGTACGCTGACATCCTCACGTAAATGTTTACGCATATAGTAACCTGTCCTTGTGGAATATTCGGTTTTGTCTATACCGTCGTTGGTGCTCCCGTCGAGGATCTTGATGGTCTTGCCCCACTCCTTGCTATTGTCGTAAACCACGATCTGAGCGAGACGTGGGTCACGGTTGGTGTAAGGCTTTTGGGCATCGTATCCGGAAGCGGCGTCATTGATAGGATATCCGTTCTTCATAGGGAACGCATCCACGAAGTTCTGGGTGGGATTGATTCTTCCGTGGCCATAAACGGTAGGAGCGTAGTTGTCCTGTTCCCATGAGTTTATGTTTTGTATCTCCCTTCTCCAGATGATTTCGTTGGTCTCTTTCTTGTTGCCTTGGTTAAGGTCAGAATCATTTACTTGATCCTTAAGCCAGAATATGTTGCCTTTGGGATCAAAATAGCTGAGCCCGCCGACATCACTTAGAACTTGGGCATTTGCGTTGGCTGCAGTCTCCCAAAGGGATGCAGAGCCGGATTCGTTGAAGCGGGGGCTTGCGGCAAGGAGGGCGAGACGTGCCTTGTAGGCCAGCACGATACGTCCGCTTATCCTCTGTGTGAAACCGCTGCCGAAGACATTGTTGAACTCTTCGACGGTGAGATTCAGACTTGCATATTTGGAAGGAATATTAGTCGCGTCTGTCACGTCGACATAATCCATAGGAAGCATGTCAAGCGCCTTGTCGAAATCTTCATTCGCACTTTCCACGCTCTCGGTGAATGTCTCACGCGGGACGGAGAAATCTTTGAGAGATGATACGAGAGTGTTGTACTCAGGAATGCCGAGCATAGTGCCGTCTTCTCCTTTGCCTGCATGGTTCTGCAAAAGGAAATACTTCATTACTCCTCTTAAGGCATAAGCCTCTCCGGAGAGTCTCATCTTGAAGGCATCATTCTGGGAAGGATCGGATTTTTTCCAGTTCACTTCATCAATGATGGAAAGGAAGTCGTTCAGATTCATTATGCTTCTGTAGCAGACAGTCCACATATCCTGGGAGTTCGATAGCGAGCTCCAGCTTCCGCCAGCCATGAGGCGGTAGGAATTGGACGTCTGGTTGGAGACAGCGTCATCTGTGGCAACCTCGTCGAAACGGAAAGAACGATACGGCATCTGCGTATAAGCGTAGTCGAGTAATCCTTCCGCATACTGAGGACGGCTGATTACCTGATCTTTGTTCATTCGGAAGTTCTCTTCCGCATTGAAAGGATCATCACATCCTGCGGCAAAGCCCAATGACGCAACCAGCGCGAAAGCGAAAAATAGTCTGTTATGTTTCATGTTTCTTTCAATTTTTAGAAGGTTGTACGGAAGCCGATCGAGTAGCCTCTATACTGCGGTTCAGCGTTGACCGTGGTCTGACGATATTTGCGGTTAGGAGCTATTTGGATAGGCATCTGGCAGTCAAGATACACTTGGAGATTGGTCATCGCCAGTTTTTTGCTGAATCTTTCAGGAAGATTATAGCTGAGCTGTACCTTGCGGAGCTGGAAGAATGAGTTGTCATACATCCAGAACGTTGATCGGCGATTGTTGTTGGACGATGATGCCGTGCTCAAAGCCGGCCACTTCGCCTTAGGATTGGACGACGTCCATGAATCCTTTGAGTGTGTAGGATACGGATCCGTCGCATCTACCCAATAGTAATTGTTCTCGATGAAAGTTGAATAATCCTTGCCCCAATAAGCATTGCCTATTGCGTAAAGGGTAAGGCCCTTGTATGAGAGTTTGAACTCAATTCCTCCAGAGAAAGGAGGATTCCACCTGCGAACAAAAACCTGGTCGTTGTTGTCAATCTTACCGTCATTGTTCTGATCCTTGTACTTAATGTCACCAGGACGAACCGTTCCGAAAGTCTGGACAGGGCTATTGTCTATTTCCTCTTGGCTCTGGAAAAGACCGAGCGACTCGAGAGCCCATGTGCCGTCTACTGGGTGACCTTTGCGGTACAGATAATCTTCATCGTAAATCTCACTGCGAACATCCATATTGCTAGTGGAATAGAGAATGTTGGCTGCAGCATACAGGTTGAAGTCTCCCCACTGCTTGGTGTATGAGATACCTGCCTCGAAACCTTTGTAGCTGTCCTCGTTGTAGTTCTCGTACGGGATGTAACTGGAGTAGAAAGATGGCCAGAGACTGCTTGTCCGGACAACCTGATCGGAGTATTTGTCATAGAAGCCATTGAGTTCGAAGCTAAGGCTATTGTCGAAGAAGCGTCCTTCGATGCCGCCGCTGATCTCATTGCGTCTTTCCATTCCGAGTTTTTCATTAGCACCACGGTTTGCGGTTCTGCCTGGCTGGCTTTGACCGCCGTCGTTCCAAGCGAATGAGCCGGAACCAACGTAGATTGCATCATAAAGGAAGAAACCGTCGATGCCGATGTCACCTTTGAGGATGCCTCCGTTAGCATGGAGCTTGAGGTAGTCTACGAAAGGGATGTCTTTCATGAAATCCTCATTGCTGAGGATCCAAGCTGCACCCACAGTCGGCGAAAATTCAATGTCGTGGCCAGGAGCAAGTTTCACTGACTTTGCAACGTTGCCGCTGAAATCAAATACATAACGCTTGTCGAAGGCATAGCTGGCCTGGATTCCGAGATGTGCCTGCTTCAATCCCTGGAACTGATTCTCATCGCCAGTCGTTTCTGAAGTGCCGGATGACAAACGCCATTTGTACTGGTTTGCGAAAGCGACTAGATTGGCAGTAACGTGATGGATATCGCTGAATGTCCTATCGTAACTGAGAGCCGAAGAGAATCCCATTCTTCTCTGGTAGTAAGGATTGACGACAGACTTGGTGCCAGGACGGCTGTCCGAGCCGATTTGTTTTAGGGAAATAATCTTGTCTTCATCCTTGTCCCAAGTTGGCTCATAGACAGAAACCGAATTGTAAACGGTTTCGTTATAGAAGATGCCATAGTCGAAAGCCATGTTGGTGCTTAACGCAAGACCCTCGGTGATGGCATCCAAGTCGAAGTTGAGTCTGTCGTTGAACGTATATCTTCGACCAACACCATTGAAGGAACCACCTGCATATCCATTTGAGAATATGGATGACGTGTAACTTGTAGTACCGCCGAAGAGATATTTGCCATCGACATCGTTCTTATGGGCAAGGAGCAATGAATTCTCCGGATCGATTAGATCTATGGGAATGAAAGGTGAATAGAGGTTCGGACGGGTCGTGTAGGCGGTGTTCCAGAAGCTTCCGCGACCGGTCTTATTGTCACGGAACAAAGCTGTCGCATCAACTTCCGTGTTAATCCAATCGTTGATTTTGAGGTCGACGTTGGTACGGACGTTGAGAGCATTATTCCTAGCTTTTGACCATTGCCCGAAATCTATGAGCGAACCTGCAGAGTTCCATCCGGCGTTCACATAGTATTTGGCCATTTTGTTGCCGCCTCTGAACTCTGCGTTAATGTCATAATAGTTCTTGAACTTACGGAGCCACTGATCGCTATAGTAATCGATTGAAGGATATCTGTAAGGATTGCCGCTGCGGTAATGCTCGATATCTTCGTCGCTGTACAAAGGATCAAGTCCATCATTGATGCGTGCCTGGTTGTACCAGGTCATGTAGTCTGCGGAATTCATATACGATGGAAGCTCTATAGGAGACTTTATCCCGTAGTTAAAATTGACGTGAGCCTGACTCTTCCCTTCGAAACCGCGCTTGGTGGTGATCATTATCACGCCGTTTACGGCCTGAGTTCCGTAGAGGACAGCTGCGCTGGCATCCTTCAGAACAGAGATGGACTCTACCTCGGACATACGGAGAGTGCTGATGTCACGAGGAAGGCCGTCAACGATGAATAGTGCGTTGCCTGACTGTGTGCCAGTGCCGGTCTCCGAAGCTACGTCAATGCCGACACCGATGCCGCGGATATTGTTTGCGCCCATCAGACCGATTATTCGGCCCGTTGTAGCATCGTTTACCCATACGTTGTTGTCGTATCGGCCTATTTTGCTGACATCCAGTACGCTTACGGCACTGACAACCTCGTCTTTGCTTATCTTGCGGAACGGGAGGTTAACCAACTCATCCTCACGATCCGCATCGGTAGCGACCGTCAGGGTGTCTTTCTGCGCATAGGACTCGATTGTTCCAATCAACAGGAGGGTCGCAAAGACAATCAATATTTTGTAAATCTTTGTTTTCATAATCATTGCGTTATTTTGTTGCTACCAACCTGGATTCTGAGGGAAACCAGCATACATTTTGGTGTATTTGACCTGGATCGGCAGCCAATTCATCTTGGGTGAAGTTGCGACTCTGGTAACCGATACCACCTCTTGAATGTTTGTCGGCTTGCCGTTTGCATCACGGTCAAAGTTGTATATAGTCTTTTCCAGATACCTAGGATCGGCAATTCTGTTCCAGCGACGGAGGTCGTCAAAACGTTGTCCTTCCATAATGAGTTCTACGGCACGTTCACGTACGATAGATTCGAAGAAAGTATCCTTGTCAGAGACATATCTCGCAGGTAATGCAGGAATATTGCATCGTGTGCGGACAGCCTCGAAAGCCTCTACTGCCGTCTTGGAATATGTTGAAGCTTTTGCGGAAGGACCGCCGCCTGACATGAAGTTCACTGCTTCGGCATACATTAAGTAAACATCAGCCATTCTCAGGTATGGAATGCTGTGTATCATGTTGTTGGCATTGGAGGTCTTGACAAAATTTGGACCCATTAGGTTAAACTTTCTGAAAAACAGCCCTGTAGGGCTTCCTGGTCCGTATGAACCACCGTTACGGTGGCGTCCGCCGTTGTAAAGCTGAGCATAAGTGTCGTTCGGCGAATTTATATTCTTTGAAATGCGGTCACCGTCAGTGATGATGGTCTTGTCAAAACGTGGGTCACGGTTGGACCAAGGATTCGCAGGATCATAGCCGGATTCGGGATCATCTATAGGAAGTCCATTTTTCATTCCGTAGTTGTGAGTGATGTTGGCAGTAGGACTGTCCTGCTGGGTGGTTGATGAGTTGCAACCGAAGGATGCTGGGACAGTGGCTCCTAGGCAAGACCACATAACGCGTCCACGATCGTACAGGGTCTCGTTCATGATAACCTCTTTTCCACCAGGACGGTTCCATCCTGTCTTTACGAAGATGGATTCATAATTGGCCCAAGTCTCGAGTGCGTACTGGCCGGTTTCTTCACAAAGCGCAAGAAGCTTCCCAAGCACCTCCGCAGCCTGTTTCGCAAGGTCCGCATTGAAGTTGTTACCTTTTCCGGCCTCTTCGTTAAGCATAGGGCTTGCAGCCCAAAGCAGAGCCTTACCCTGGAATCCGAGAGCATAGAACTTATTGACGCGGTAATTGTTGTTGCCTTTGGTGACCTGTCCGGCTTCGGTATCGTCCCAATGGTTTGGAAGGAGGTCGGCTGCCGCAGCGAAGTCTTCGGCCATCTTTATGAATGATTCCTGAGCCGTGAGCCTGCTATATTCCTCAGTCGTCATGTTCTCGGAAGAACCGATTACGTGAGTAATATAAGGCATGCCACCCCAGTAACGGCAGATTTCATAGTAATGGAAAGCGCGGAAGAAAAGTGCTTGACCTTTCAGAAGATTGCGTTCTTCGTCAGTGCCGACAAACTTACTGTCTTTCTTGTCAAGTTCCTCAATTGCCATGTTGGCAACGCGGATGCCATACCAGGCATCTTCCCATACACGGCGGTGACGTCCCTCGTTGGTTGTCGGGCTGGGACCTGCTCCGTAGAAATAAGTTTCATTGCCCCACCAGTTGCCCGCATCGAAGTTCGATGGAGCTATGGTCAGGTCTTCGTCAGCAAACGTATATCTGTTCCAGGCACCGCATTTGTCGTAACCTATGACCACATTGTAAAGCTGCTCGACAAAACCCTGAAAAGAGGTAAAGTTTCCGAATGCATCCGTTTCAGAGATGCTGGATTCCGGAGCTTTGTCAAGATAGTCCTCGCAGGAAATGGTTAGCGAAACAATTGCGAAAGCTGCTGCAATACTGAATATTATAGAAATAATCTTTTTCATATCGCAAATATATTTAGAATGAAAGGTCGATGCCGAAGTTGATACGTTTCAAGGTAGGATAGGCACCCTGTGTCGCACCACCGCCTGAATATGTGGTGCTTCGTGCATCCGGCAGGTCAGACCAGAAGAATAGGTCATTACCGTTGAGGAATAACCTCAGTCTGTCACAATTGATTCTTTTCAACAGACCTGTTTTATTGAAGGTATAGCTCAATTCGATGGTCTGAAGACGGACGAATGAGGCATCATAGTAGTAGAAGTCGCCTTTGAACTCGCCGTTTGTCTTCCATCTTGGAAGGAACGCTTTCCCTTTAGGATTATCCTTTGACCAGTAGTCGCTGACATTCTTATAGACGATATCATAGTCGCTCTGGTAGTTGTTCCATTGAATCGAACGGTTACAGTTGTTTACGGCATAGAACTGAGCCATAAAGCTCCAGCCATTCCAATCAACGCCAAATGCCAGAGAGCCGGTGTTTTGCGGAATCTCAGAATATCCTACCGGAGGTGTGTCTTCGGAACTCTTTATGATACCGTCGGCGTTGAAGTCCACGATATTGAAATAGCCAGGAAGCTTGTCTCCGTCATTACTTTCCTGAGGAACGCTGGCATAAACTTCATCCCAGTTTTTATACATTCCAGCAGAGATCTGAGTGCGCTGCTGACCGATCTGATAACCTTCGTTTTTCAGATAGAAATACTGCAGCTGTGGGTCATCTCTGAATTTGATTTTGTTTTCGTTGTGGTTGGCTGTGAGCTTGCCCCAGAGAAGGAGGTCTCTGCCAATTACCTTATTCACGCCTAACTCAATCTCAAAGCCCTTGGAATTAACGCGGCCAAGGTTTGCTGCAGGGGCTGTGGCTCCGAAGAATGCAGGAATGGAACGGCTGGATCCACTGAGGATTATGTCACGACGTCTTTCAGTGAAGTAGTCGAAACTGAACACGATAAGGTCTTTCAAGGCGCTGACTTCCAAACCTATGTTCTGCTTAACCGCAGTCTCCCAATGGAGATCCGGGTTACCAAGAGTGCTCTCACGGTACATGTAGTACGGGCTGAAGGCGTTGGTTGTCTCGGCAAGACGGGATCTTCCACCGTATGCATAAGAAGTCACATAAGCCCATCTGCTGCCGCCGGTATCGTCGCCGACTTTACCGAGGGAGTAGCGCAGCTTGACTTTGTTAAGCCAGTTGACTTTAAAGAAATGCTCGTTGGAGAGGTACCACCCTAATGCTACGGAAGGGAAGAAATCGAAACGGTAGCTTGGACCGAACTTCTCGGAACCGTTGTATGCACCGTTGGCCTCCACGAGGTAACGTCCGTCATAATCATAAGTCAAACGGCCCACCCAGTCTTCGCGATAGTTAGGAAACATTGAACCCTGGGCATATTCTTCTCTCTTGAACACTCCCATGCCTGTCACGCCGTGTTTGCCGAAATTGCGTGCGTAGTTGAGCTGTGCGGAATAAGTGAGGCGGCGGGTTACGGGGATATGGCTAGACCAGTTGGCCGCTAGAATTGTCTCGTATCTGCGGGACACGACCTGGTAAGCCCAGTCATATTCGTCCTCGGAGGCTGGCAGATAGACCACATATTCGCTCTCATCGGCACCTGGATAATAGTTCTTGTAGTTTATGTACTTGTAAGCCACATTAGTTCTGGCCTCGGACGCACGGATGGAGTTGTTGACATCATAGACACCACCTTCGGAACGGATGGTGTTGTCGTATGTGACCTGCGCATTTGCCGATAAGCCCTTGGTAATGAAGCTCAAATCCTGATCCACAGAAAATCTTGCATTGATTTGAGTGGTACGGGTCTGACGGAGTCCAAGGTTGTAGACAGCTGCGATAGGGTTCGTCGAATTGTTTGAACCATCCGAATAAGCGCCCCATCTTCCGTCCGAATACATAGGAAGGAACATGTTCGGCGCAAGGAAATATGCAGCTGAATACATCCATTGGTCAGCTCGGGCAGAGGACCCTTCATTGTTGAAATTGGTGTTCTTCCTGCTGAAGAAACCTGCGAGGTCGAATTTCAGGCGGGTTGTCTTGGTAAGGTCGAAGTCGACGTTGGAGCGGAAGTTGAAACGGTCGAAGTTGTAGTTCGGGTCGTAAGGTTTTCCGTTGTCATAGTTACGGAACATGTCGCCCTCGTGCATATATGCTAGAGATCCGAAGTACTTGATCTTCTTGGAGCCACCCTGGATGTTTGCGGAAACCTTGTGAGTGTTCACTGCAAAGTCTTCATACATTTCCTTTGTCCAGTCCACGTTAGGATAGATTTCAGCATATTCGGTGCTCTGAGGTTTCCTGAATCTTTCCACGATACGGTAAGGAGTGTAAGCGTCCCATGATACTTCATTAAGAACTCCTTCACGCTCGATGACTTCGTTCTTTGCCATCATCGCATCGTAGGAATCCATCTTTTCAGGCTGCTTCGCAAGCATCTTTCCAGTGACGGTGTAGTTGAAATTGAGACGTGTCTTGCCTTCTTCACCGCGCTTGGTAGTGATGAGGATGACACCGTTGGCGCCCTTAACTCCAAACACTGCGGTCGCGGATGCATCCTTAAGGACGGAAATGCGCTCGACCTCGTTGACATCGATGTTGTTCATGCTTCGCTCGACACCATCGACGAGAATGAGAGGGCCACCTCCATTCCATGTGTTTCTGCCGCGGATGTAGAGATTGGTCGCACTCTCACCTGTCGTGATTCCTCCAGGCTCACCTGAAGAAGTGAGGGATACGAGACCCGGTGCCTGACCTACCAGGGCTTCCGCAAGGTCCGTTGAATTGCCAGTCTTTCGGAGAGATTCGTTGCCGACTTGGGCAATGGATGCCACGACGCTCTCCTTTTTCTGAGTTCCGTAACCTACGACGACAACTTCGTCGAGGTTCTGGGTGTCATCTTGAAGCACTATTCTGAGATCTGTCTGGCTTCCGACATTTATCGTCTGCTCAACATATCCAATGCAGGAAACCACAAGAGTCGTGTTAGGAGAAATGTCGAGGCTGAATTTCCCGTCTAAGTCTGAAGTCGTGCCGCTTTTCGTGCCTTTGATTAGGATGCCGGCTCCGATTATCGGATCGCCGGTAGTGTTCAATACGGTCCCTTTGACTGTCTTTCTTTGAGGGACTGTAGCCTGCCCTTCGGTAGTTTTCACGGTCTCTCGTAGATGAAGATCCCCATTCTCTGATGAAATCTGCTCATTAGAGAACTTTGGCGCATTGTTCGCTTCAGCATGATGGCCGATGGCTATCATACCCAGAATTGCAATGCAAGCAACTCGGAAGAACTTACCGGCTCCCCTTATGAATCGCTTTCTTAGGAAATCTGTAAATGATGATTGTCCCATTTGATTAATTAAATTAT
The DNA here is from genome assembly GCA_900316045.1 of uncultured Bacteroidales bacterium. Classification (GTDB taxonomy): domain Bacteria; phylum Bacteroidota; class Bacteroidia; order Bacteroidales; family UBA932; genus Cryptobacteroides. The sequence continues at coordinate 22,247 of ONBM01000035.1, forward strand.
TGGTGTTGATAACTTGTGATTGAATTTCCCCTTTGAGAGAAATGGATGTCCATAAAAGTTCCTTTAAGTGGAACAGTGTCTATTAATTTAAAGCATGGTAGTATTAGCTAAGTATTAATTTCCGTATGGTTCTTCGGTGAATACTCTTTCTGGATATTCCCATTCTTCGTTCATGTCGTAAGGCATTTTGAATACGTGTCCCTGCTTGTCACAGAAGTAGAGGCAAGACTTGCTCATTTTTTCAGGATTTCCATCAGCCCAGAATGCGTAAAATCCATTATTCGCATTCAGAGGCCTTCTGGCATATCCATGATTCCTAGGACTGTCAAATGTGAGGTTTTTCTCTTTTACCCAAGTCCTTCCACCATCCTGACTTTTCCACATCGCCATTTCCCCCCCAGTGCCCCATCTCTGCGGTCCGGGTTCTGTAGGAGCTATAATAGTCCACTCATCACCATCTATCCACAAGCTGCCTGAATCATAGCTGTGGGTAGAGATGGCAAAAGTGTTAATAATCCATCTTTCGCCATTCCAGCGGATAATATGATGTAATCTTTTCCCACCATTCGGCCCTGGGAGGCAGTTATCGCTTGTGACATAATAAATTATAGGCTTTCCATACTTGTCGAAATTGATATCTTTGATATAGCAGTTTTTCCCTTCGTTATGATAATTATGTACTAAGGCAGGCCCCTCTTCCCGAGTAATTGGCAGATTGACTTTAGTATGCCCGTCCGCCGTCGTCCAAGTTTTCCCCCAGTCGGATGACTGAAGATAGTAGATATTAGTCCGGGTGTCACAATCCGTAGTTTGAAAACTGATAATGACCTGAATACTTCTCGCCAGGCTCCATGATTGAAGCGATGGGGTAATAACCAGACCAATTCACTCCATCTTCACTCGTCTGAAAGAATGTCCTTCTCACACCATCGTAGCGGGTGTCAAATAAGAAAAATCCTTTTTGTTTGTCATAGATAACCTGAGGATAAGCCATTATACTTTCATTTACGTAAATCCATTCAGAAATGTCATAAGGTTTTGAACTGCGAAATCTTATGCCCTTCCTTGTGTTCCCTCTTCCTGAAACGAAAACCCATAAGTATCCATCTTTATCTATGTTAATGCAAGGGTTATCGTGCGGATCCGAGACACCATAACAACCCTTATCATGAACAATGACAGGTTTCCTGAGTTTGCCTGTGCGATGGTCGAAGCATCCTGCCATACACAGCAGATACCTCTGATTCGCCTCTGTCGTTCCACCATAGACAAAAAAAGTTTTGTCAGCATCTTTCGAGTAGACTGCTAAAGGAATATGTTTACATGTGTAAGTGGCGAACCCTCCTGAATATTTGTCACCGTATTCAGGCTTTTCCTGGCCAAGAGTAAACCAGATTCCTTTGTATCCGTTAACAGTGCCAGTCAAAGGTTCAGCTTTCTGATTGGGCCTGATCCCTGTATTCACTGTTACGTTAGCAGGAATAACCTGGGCATTCTCTTGAGCAGGTAAGTTCAGAGAAGGAAAAATTGTGAAAATATATAAGATTATTCGTCCTCGCATAGTTATCTTGAAACTCTTCCTGAACCGGAGCCGTGCATTAGTGATTCTACTTCGGCGACGGTGACACGGTTATAGTCGCCGAAGATGGTGTGCTTCAGGGCTGATGCGGCGGCGGCAAATTCAAGGGCTTCTTGGGCATCTGAATATGTCAGGAGCCCATAAATG
>ONBM01000032.1 GCA_900316045.1 uncultured Bacteroidales bacterium
GGGCGCTGCCCCCTACTATCCCCCGCGGCTCACGGCCTTCTGGCATTCGCTTGGCTGCTCGCCTCGCGAATGCCCGGCCTCCGCCGGTCGCGTGAACGCAACTTGTGAGAGGGCGCTGTGTTCTACTATCCGCATCCGAAAGGAAGTTCGGACTGAGCGGCATTCGAAGGCGATTGCCTGAAGCATGACGGGAGGGAAAGCCGGAAATTAGGTGAGAGGGAAAAGAGTACGATTTCCGCCACCGGCATCCTGACGAAAGTCAGAATCTATATTATCGAAGGCCTAGATCCTGAAACAAGTTCAGGATGACCGGGTTCGCAATGACGTGGTGGGTCGTACAGGATGAACGTAGTGAGTCGTGCTGGATGATGGAGAGAGCCGTTCAGGATGATGGGATGGAGTCGTTCGGGATGATGGAGAGAGATTTCGCAAAGTGCTGTCGGAGTATGTCCTTCCGGAGGCTCAGCAAAGAGGCGTTGGTCGACAACGTGGCTCTTGGGTGGCCTCGATGTCGAGACATGCCCTTCCCTACGCACTTCTGTGCAGCCTGCCTCGACAGCGTTTTGCGAGACGCTTCTTCCGAACGGTTTGAATATACGTATGCAATTATTTATTCGCATCATCGACAAGGTTTTGTGAAACCTTGAAGATAGGTTGTGCTTATTCACAATCGTAGGCAACGGTGATATTCATTTCAAGTGCCAAGAATACATATTCCCACTGCCAACCCCCGTTCTCGTCCTTCTAAGCGAGGACATGGATGTATTCTTTGCGACCACTGCCTCACCGACGGTCCCACATTTAACGATGACGGAAAACGAGTTAATCCTTCTTCCGTCATCAGGGCTATCCACTGTTATCCAACCTGCACATCAACTTTCCTTCCAATCATTCCGAGCTTGACTCGGAATGTGGGTTCGCAGAGGGCAGATCCTGAATCAAGTTCAGGATGACGGGGTGGGTCGCCCCTGGATGACGGCTGGGGGCGTTCGGGACGGACAGGCCGTTCTGGATTACAATGGCTAGAAGGTCGCGGCAATGGGTTCGGAGCCGAGGCGGCCGCCAACCACAAGCTTAGCTTTAAGAGAAATATTCTTATTTTTTGTTTCTCCCTCGACCATGTCATTCAAAAGCTCCACAGATTTCTCAGCGATTTCCTGAAGCGGCTGAATAACATGCGGCACTACTGGCTTATTCAAGTCATAGATGTCGCTCTCATCGAAACAAACAAACGAGAAATCTTTCGGAAGATTGAGTCCTAGCACGTTCAAAGCATTGAAACCATAAAGAGCTATCTTCTTCGTAGGCAGAATGAATGCCTCAGTGCCACGTTTCGAAGCATCCTTGAACGTCTCGCGCACCATTTTCTTCGCAGCCACAGCCTCATACTCAATCTTATGGATATTAATATAATCCTGCAGCCCAGCCTCTTCCATCGCTTTCTCGTATCCCCTCTCACGATCTGTCAGCGAAGTGACTCCGCTCTTGTAAGAAACCATCTCAATCTTGCCAAAACCCTGATGAATGAGATATTTCGTGGCGATGAATCCCGCATCGACATTGTCTACCAAGACCCTGCCGAAATCCTCACCCGGCATATCCCTGTCAATCAGCACAGTAGGAATGTTATAATCCACTGCCTTTTTAAGAGCAGCCTCACTTCCAAGGCAAGGAGCTATTATCATTCCCTCGACATTGTACCCGATGACAGTATCTATTAAATTAGAAAGCTTATCTGGATTCTCATCAGAACTAGCGAAAATCACAGTCGTGCCCATATTATAAGCAGTATTCTCAATATGTCTGCAAATGTCCGAAAAGAACGAATTTGAAATGTCAGACACAATCACTGCAATAGTATGCGAGCGCCCGCTTCTCAGCGAAGCCGCCGCATTGTTTCTTCTGTAGCCAAGTCTCTTGGCGACTTCAAGTACCCTGCGGGCCGTGTTTGGATTCACAGGACAATCCAACCTCCCGTCTTTACCCATTTTAGCATTCATCACGAAGGACACCAAAGTCACCGAAACCCCTGCTTCCTTCGCAACATCTCTGATTGTTACTTTCTTCATTATATTAATAAATTAACATTTAGGCCACCCACAAATCAACCCTGAATCATCACCGTAAGGCCAGCCATCACAATGGAAACCATGCTCATCAGCTTTATGAGTATGTTCAGCGAAGGACCTGACGTGTCTTTGAAAGGATCCCCCACCGTGTCTCCAACAACTGTAGCATGATGATTTACGGAATTCTTACCGCCGAAATGACCATCCTCAACATATTTCTTGGCATTGTCCCATGCCCCGCCCGAGTTCGCCAGGAATATAGCAAGTATGAAACCTGCGCCCAAGCCTCCGATGAGCAATCCCATCACTCCTGCTGCTCCAAGAATGATGCCTACAAGCACAGGAACTATGATTGCCGTAAGAGCAGGACCCACCATTTCGTGCTGAGCCGCCTTTGTTGATATCTCTACACAACGTTTGTAATCAGGACGCTGCTTGCCCTCAAGGATTCCAGCAATCTCCCTGAACTGACGACGAACTTCCAGCACCATTTTTTGAGCAGCACGACCGACGGCATTCATCGTGAGCCCACAGAACAAGAATGCCATCATCGCCCCAAGGAAAACCCCAGAGAGAACCTTAGGATTCATCAGCGTCACATTGTAGTAGTTCACCAGATCCACGAGGGTTGCCTTAGCGACTTCGACCACTTCATCGCCGACAGTAATCATCTCTGTACCCACATGCTGCAGCCCAATCTTGATTTCCTCGATGTAAGAAGCCAGCAGAGCCAGTGCAGTAAGAGCCGCAGAACCAATCGCAAAACCCTTTCCGGTAGCAGCAGTAGTGTTTCCCAGAGCATCAAGGATGTCCGTACGATGACGAACTTCCGGGTCCAATTCACTCATCTGGGCATTCCCGCCGGCATTGTCGGCAATAGGGCCGTATGCGTCAGTAGCGAGAGTAATGCCAAGCGTTGACAGCATCCCGACAGCAGCTATGCTTATTCCGTAAAGTCCGCTGCTCAGATGCTCAGGATTGAACGAGAAGCCAGAGGCACAAAGATAAGAAGCTAGTATTGCCAGCACTATCGTCACTACAGGGACAGCAGTAGAAATCATTCCTAAGCCGATTCCATTGATGATTACTGTAGCAGGACCAGTCTGGGAACTCTCAGCAAGTTTCTGAGTAGGCTTATAAGAGTGCGACGTGTAATATTCAGTCGCCTTTCCTATAACCACTCCTGCCAGCAGTCCGGAAATGACAGACAAACTGAGCTGCCACCAGTTAGCAAAGCCTAAAAGTTTGAATATAAAGAATGTAGCGACGGCAATGAGAATTGCGGAAAGATTGGTGCCGACGCTCAGCGATTTCAGCAGTTGCTGCAGCCCCGCATCTTCTTTCGTACGCACTGAATATATTCCTAATATAGAAAGCACAACTCCCACGGCAGCAATGCTCATAGGAGCTAGAATGGCCTTCATCTGCATTGCTGTGTCACCGAAGAATGTGGAAGCCCCCAATGCCATGGTCGCAAGAATGGAACCGCAGTAGGACTCATAGAGGTCAGCGCCCATGCCGGCCACGTCGCCGACATTATCTCCGACATTGTCGGCGATGGTCGCAGGATTGCGAGGGTCGTCCTCAGGGATGTCATTCTCCACCTTGCCGACGATGTCAGCTCCGACATCAGCAGCCTTGGTGTAGATGCCACCGCCGACTCTCGCAAACAAAGCCTGAGTGGAAGCACCCATTCCGAATGTAAGCATCGTAGTAGTGATAACCACCAGATTTTGCGAGACATCAGGATCGTAAAATGCTTGAAGCACGAAGAACCATATTGAAATGTCGAGCAAGCCAAGGCCCACGACCGTCAGTCCCATCACGGCGCCAGAACGAAATGCGAGTTTCAAGCCAGAATTAAGCGACTTGCTCACTGCGTTTGCGGTTCTGGCAGATGCATACGTCGCAGTCCTCATTCCTATATAGCCAGCTAGCCCCGAAAAGAAGCCACCTGTCAGGAAAGCAAACGGAACCCAAGGGTTCTGAACATGGAAACCGTATGCCAGAATAGCAAAAAAGATTGCCAAGATAATGAAAACGATGAGAACTACCTTATATTGCTGCTTAAGGTATGCCATTGCCCCCTCTCTCACGTACTGGGCAATCTCTTTCATCGTCGGGGTACCTTCGCTCTCCTTCTTCATCTGATGGTAAAAAAGCCATGCGAAGAACAGAGCTACGATTGACGCGACAGGTACCAAATAAAATAATGGGTCCATAAATATTTAATAATTAGTGAAATTCTTGAAACGATTTAAGCAGGTCGTGTTTAAAAAGGATTCCTTTCAGAACCCTTGCAAATGCAAATATATGCAAATAGATTGTTACTGCAATACTAATTTTTGATATTATGCCTATCAAAAATGTCCATCACGCTAAAATTTTAATAAAATTTTAATTCGCCAGGCCAAGAAATACGCATGCCGCAAAGCACCCTAACCGAACATTCTGGCGAAATATTCATAGACCACCTGGCAATCGTCGAGTTCCGGATGGAAGGCCGTAACTAACTGGTTCCCTTCGCGGGCGGCGACTATATGCCCATCCACTACCGACAGCACTTCAACCCCAGCACCAACGCTTTCTATGTAAGGGGCGCGAATGAAGGTCATAGGAATATCCTGCCCTGCGAAAGAGCCACGAGCATGGAAGCTGCCGAGCTGCCTGCCATAAGCGTTGCGCCGCACTGATATATTCATCGTGGAAAGGCGTTTGAAAGGCTCCCCCTCCATATTCTTAGCTAATAGAATCAGCCCAGCGCAAGTGCCGAAGACAGGCAAGCCGCCAATAATCTCGTCTTTTATAGGATCCATCAGCCCAAGATCCACAAGCAGCTTGGACTGCGTCGTACTCTCTCCCCCAGGGATGATAAGCCCATCCTTTGGCTGGTCCCAATCTTTTCTCTGACGAACTTCGAAACAAGCTATTCCCACCTCCCCAAGCATCTTCTCATGCTCGGCGAAAGCCCCTTGCAACGAAAGCACCGCAATGCGTTTGCCCATAGTCTTTATGAATATCTGGAAGCTATTTCCCTCTTTCGGCCATGAGAACCTTTATTTCCTGCTCGTTGATGCCAACCATCGCCTCTCCGAGATCCTCACTGAGCTCGGCGAGCTTCTTGGCATCGTGGAAATTCGTGACAGCCTGCACGATGGCAGCAGCACGCTTTTGAGGGTTTCCGCTCTTGAATATTCCGCTTCCCACGAACACTCCCTCAGCACCAAGCTGCATCATCAGGGCAGCGTCGGCAGGGGTGGCTATTCCGCCAGCCGCAAAATTCACCACAGGCAGCTTGCCATTATCATGGACGTATTTCACGAGGTCGAGCGGAACCTGAAGTTCCTTTGCTTTCTCGAATATTTCGTCTTCGCCGAGCGAAACTATCCTACGTATCTCGCTCTGCATCAGCCGCATGTGTTTGACGGCCTGAATCACGTCGCCAGTTCCTGGCTCCCCTTTCGTGCGAATCATCGTCGCACCTTCCGCAATCCTGCGCAAGGCCTCGCCAAGATCCCTTGCCCCACACACGAAAGGCACGTCGAATTTCGTCTTGTCGATGTGATAGACATCATCGGCCGGCGACAGCACCTCACTCTCGTCTATGTAGTCTATTTCGATTGCCTGAAGTATTTGCGCCTCAACGAAATGCCCAATCCTGCATTTCGCCATGACAGGGATAGAGACTGCCTGCTGGATGCTCTTTATCATCTTCGGATCGCTCATCCTGGAAACTCCGCCAGCGGCGCGAATGTCTGCCGGAATATGTTCCAACGCCATGACTGCGCAAGCCCCCGCCTCTTCGGCGATTTTAGCCTGCTCAGGAGTCGTCACGTCCATGATCGCTCCGCCCTTCAGCATCTGGGCGAGATTACGATTAAGAGTCTGTCTGTCTTGATTTTTCATATTCATGATATTATTAGATTTATTTCTTTCCTGCCCTGTGCTCGCTTGGCGAAAGCCCTGACATCTTCCTGAAAAAGCGAGACAAGTGCGCCTGCGAAGAGAAGCCTGCGCCGTATGCTATCTCTTGGACAGTCTTGCTGGTGCTGTCCAGCTGCATTGTGATGTAGGCGGCCATTTTCTCGTCTATGATTGACTTAGGGGCCCGTCCCGCAGCCCTGCGGCAGACCTGCGAAAGATAGCGGCTGCTGACATTCAGCAAGTCGGCATAGAACTGCACGTCCGTCCTTTCACAAAGATGGCGTTCCAGCTGATTCAGAAAGTCGTTGTAGAGCTGCTGGCTGCGCCCTTGCAGATTGTCCGCCTTCATGATCAGCCTTGCGGCATATTCATTGGCCTTCCTAATGGCATCTGCGTTGCCAGAGCCTTGGCTGAGGAATGTTGCCAAGGCAGACGAGAAGGCATTCGCCTGACCATGCAGGGATAGGCCTTCGTCCAGCAGGACGATTCTTGGGTCATTCCCATTCTGGATCAGCCATCCGGCTTCGTCTCTACGTACGACAATGAGGGAGCAGAGCGGCATCAGCTGGTTACGAATCCTCATCGCAAGATCGCCATCCATTAGTCGTTCCCCCCTTGAGGACGTGAGAACAGGGTGGAAAACCACATAGTTCGGCTGGTAACGGACAATAGCCTGCGCAAGCATTTCCACCAGCTCAGGGCGGCGAATCATTCCAATCTTCAGCACAGAAGGTTCTACGTCATTCATTATAGCCTCTATCTGACCCATGACGATCGATGCAGGCAGGTCGTAAAACTGTTGGATTCCGACCGTATTCTGCACCGTCACAGAGGTGATTGCAGAGACTGGCCTCCCGCCAAGACTCGTTATCGTCCTGACATCCGCCTGCTCTCCAGATTCTCCGGTACTGTCCGAACCAGTGATTGTCAGCACTATGTTATTGTCCAGCTTCTTCATCGCACAGCAAAATAAACCTAAAAATCCCAAAGTCAGAACATCAGTTCTGAATATGCATAAAATAAACTAAATTCTGGCATGAAAAAGGCGGCCCGCAAAGACCGCCTTCAAAATATTCATTGAATATATCTTATTCAGCTTTTGGTGCTTCTTCAGCCTTCGGAGCCTCTGGAGCAACTTCCTCTGCTTTCGGAGCCTCCTCTGCAGGAGCCTCAGCTTCCGGAGCAGCCTCTTCAGCCTTTGGAGCAGCAGCTTTCTTAGAGCGGCTGCGGCGGGTTGTCTTCTTCTCCTCTTTCTTCTCTGGCTTAGATGCAAGAGCAGCTTCGTTGAAGTCAACGAACTCTACGATAGCCATGTCAGCTCCATCTCCCTGACGGAAGCCGTTGTGCAATACGCGGAGGTATCCTCCTGGACGGTCGGCGATCTTTGGAGCGATCGTTCCGAAGAGCTCCTTGATAGCCTCTTTGTCCTTGAGGTAGCTGAACACCATTCTGCGAGAATGGGTAGTATCCTCTTTGCTCTTGGTCACCAGAGGCTCAAGATACATTTTCAGAGCCTTAGCCTTGGCGACCGTCGTGTTGATTCTCTTATACTTAATGATAGAGCAGGACATGTTGGCGAGCATCGCCTTTCTGTGGCTGCTCTTACGGCCAAGATGATTGATTGCTTTATTGTGCCTCATTTCTAAACGTTCTTTTTCTTAGGTTCAATATTATATTTCCTTACATCCATGCCGAACTGCAGCTTCATCTTCTCCACGAGCTGATCAATCTCGTTGAGCGATTTCTTACCGAAATTCCTGAACTTCATGAGCTCGTTCCTGGAATAAGAAACCAAGTCAGCGAAATTATCGATGTCAGCAGCTTTCAGGCAGTTGTATGCCCTCACTGACAGACCGACGTCGGAAAGCTTGGTGAGAAGCAGATGCCTCATTCTGAGACTCTCCTCGTCAAGTTCTTTGGAATCGGCTTCAAAAGTGTTTTCCAAAGCCATCTTCTTGTCGTCAGTGAACAGCTTGAAGTGATAGATGAGAATATTCGCGGCATCCTGAAGAGCAGCGCTCGGAGAAATTGACCCATCAGTTACGATCTCGAGATTGAGCTTCTCATAATCTGTCTTCTGCTCAACGCGCCAGTTGTCTACGGTCCAGTTCACTTTCCTGATAGGAGTGTAGACCGCATCGATCGGAATCGTGCCTATCGGGGTGTTTTCGTCCCTCAATTCTTCTGCAGGAACGAAACCACGGCCTTTTGTCACGGTAACGGACATTTCAATTGTAACTGAAGGCTCCAGCGAACATATATGCTGCTCTGGATTCAACACCTGGAAAGAAGACAATCCTTTTGAGATATCCTCTGCGGTAAACTCGTTTTTCCCGCTTATCACGATGTTCGCTGTCTCCGTGTCCACGCTGTCAACCATTCTCTTGAATCTTACTTGTTTCAAGTTAAGAATGATATCCTGCATGCCTTCGATCACGCCAGGTATGGTAGCGAATTCCTGATCCACGCCTGAGATCTTGATCTGACTGATAGCGAAACCTTCGAGAGAGGCTAATAGAATTCGACGGAGCGCATTGCCAATCGTCTGTCCGTAGCCAGGCTCCAGAGGCCTGAACTCGAAACGGCCGACAGTAGCGGTTCCTTCGAGCATTATAACCTTATCTGGTTTTTGAAACGCTAAGATTGCCATAATTTTTGGGTGTTTAATTATTACTTGGAGTAAAGATCGACGATGAGCTGCTCATTAATGGTCTCTGGAATGTCAGCCCTTGTAGGAATATTCAGGAATTTGCCTGAGAGAGCCTTTGGATCGAATTCAATCCAAGAATATTTCGTAGCGGAAGCCACGCTCTTCTGGATTACCTCGAGGCTCTTGGAACGCTCTCTTACTGCAACAGTGTCGCCTGGTTTTACCCGCATGGACGGAATAGTGGCAACCTCACCGTTAAGGGTGATGTGCGCATGGCTCACAAGCTGTCTTGCGGCTGCTCTGGTAGGAGCAATGCCCATTCTGTAGACAACATTGTCAAGCCTGGACTCAAGCAGGAACAGAAGATTCTCACCTTTCTGGCCAGCCATGCGGGAAGCCTTCAGGTAAGTGTTGTGGAACTGCCTTTCCAGCAGGCCGTACATGTATCTTACTTTCTGCTTCTCCTTCAGCTGGATGCCATATTCACGCATCTTCTTGCGCTTTGCAGCCAATCCATGCTGTCCCGGAGGATAATTCCTTTTCTCGAAATACTTATCGCCGCCAAATATAGGCTCGCCGAATTTACGGGCGATTTTTGTACTAGGACCAGTATATCTTGCCATGGTAATTTCTTTTTAACACGTTAAACTAAACTTTACGACGGCCTTTTGGTCTGCATCCGTTGTGAGGCATAGGCGTCACATCGACGATTTCGGTAACGACGATGCCTGCGTTATTGATGGTCCTGATGGCTGACTCACGGCCAGCGCCAGGCCCCTTGACGAATACCTTAACCTTACGAAGCCCAGCATCGTAAGCCGACTTTGCTGCATCTTCTGCGGCTACCTGGGCAGCATACGGAGTGTTTTTCTTTGAACCTCTGAAACCACTCTTTCCGGCAGAGGACCAGCTGATCACCTGTCCCTGATTGTTCGTGAGAGAGATGATCACGTTATTGAAGGTTGATGAAATATGGGCCTCACCCGTTGCCTCAACCTTTACAACTCTTTTTGATGATGTTGCTTTTTTTGCCATAATTCACCTGGTTTTACTTAGTTGCCTTCTTCTTGTTAGCAACGGTCTTCTTCTTGCCCTTTCTCGTACGAGCGTTGTTCTTGGTGCTCTGCCCGCGCACAGGAAGTCCGACACGATGGCGGATGCCCCTGTAGCAGCCGATATCCATGAGACGCTTGATGTTCATCTGCACGGCAGAACGAAGCTCGCCCTCGATCTTGCAATCTTCGGCGATCACGTTACGGATGGCAGCGATCTGTTCATCGTTCCAGTCCCCGACTTTGATGTCGTAATCGATCCCGCATTTGTCGAGAATTCGTCTCGCCAAGTTGCGGCCGATTCCATAGATATAGGTCAAACCTATCTCTCCATGTTTGTTGTTTGGTAAATCAACACCGGCTATTCTTGCCATAATTTATCTTTTGTTTTTTGTTTTAAAACTATTATCCCTGACGCATCTTGAATTTAGGAGTCTTCTTGCAGATTACGTAGAGATGTCCTTTGCGACGGACGATCTTGCAATCATCGCTACGCTTTTTGATGGATGTCTTGACTTTCATATCTCGAAAATTTTATTTGTACCTGAAGGATATCCTACCCTTTGTTAAATCGTAAGGTGAGATCTCAACCCTCACCTTGTCACCGAGGAGGATGTGAATGAAATTCATTCTCATCTTTCCGGAAATGTTGCAGAGCAGAACGTGACCGTTATCAAGCTCCACCTTGAACATGGCATTTGGAAGAGTCTCTATGACCTTTCCGTCTTGTTCGATTGCTACTTGCTTGGACATTGAAACCTCGCTTTAAAAATTAACAGTACTTTTTTCTATATAATCAAAGGTTGACAGTTGCTCGGCTCTGCCTTTACGGACAACAACCGTAAGCTCAAAATGCGCCGAATTCTTATGGTCTGCAGTGTGGACTGCCCAGCCATTCCTAGCCAGGTAAACCCCTCTGCCGCCAGCGTTGATCATCGGCTCTATGCAGATCACCATCCCATCGACAAGCCTGCACCCATGACCCCTGCGCCCGTAATTGGGAACGCCAGGCTCTTCGTGCATCTCCTTGCCGAGTCCGTGGCCTTCCAGCTCGCGAACGACGGAGAATCCGAAAGATTCAGCATACGACTGCACCGCGTATCCGATATCGCCAGTACGATTGCCTGCCACAGCCGCTTCAATTCCTTTGTAGAGCGAAGCCTTCGTCACATCCAGAAGCTTGCGGGTCTCCGGATCCACCTCCCCGACAGGGAATGTGTAGGCGGAGTCACCGTTGTACCCCTTGTATAACGTTCCTATGTCGGCAGTTACGATGTCCCCTTCTTTCAGGACGTAGTCTGACGGAAAACCGTGCACCACGACATCGTTTACCGAAGCACAGATAGCTGCGGGAAAACCTTCAAAACCTAAGAAGCTTGGAACAGCGCCGTGGTCGCGGATGAAAGTCTCAGCCACCTCATTCAACCTCGCGGTTGTCACACCAGGAGCGACTGCCTTACCGACTTCTGCCAGCGTCTTCGATACAAGAATGGCATTTTCGCGCAGCAGCGCTATCTCTTCTTCTGTTTTTGGTTTGACCATCAATCTTAAATTATCAATATATTAATATATTACATTCCAGAACGTCCGCTCAGGCGGCCAGTCTTCATGAGGCCGTCGTAGTGACGCATCAGGAGGTAACTCTCAATCTGCTGAAGAGTATCAAGCAGCACGCCAACAAGGATCAACAGCGAAGTGCCGCCGAAGAAACTTGCGAACTGGTCATTCACTCCAAGAATTCTTGCGAACGCAGGAAGGATGGCGATGATGGCCAGGAATATAGAGCCTGGAAGAGTAACTTTCGACATGATGGAATCAAGATAATTCATCGTGGCCTTGCCAGGCTTTACGCCAGGAATGAAACCACCGTTCTTCTTCATATCCTCTGCCATCATCTGCGGATTCACGGTGACAGCCGTGTAGAAGTAAGTGAATATGATGACTAACATGCCGAATATGAAGTTATACCAGAATCCGGTGTAGTTACTTAACGTAGCCGCAAGACCTCTGGTCGCATCGAAGCGAGAGAAGAGGAGCGGGAAGAGCATCAGCGCCTGAGCGAAGATGATAGGCATCACGCCGGCGGCATTGATTTTCAAAGGAATATACTGACGAACTCCGCCGTATTGCCTGTTGCCGACCACTCTCTTTGCGTACTGCACAGGAACTTTCCTGACACCCTGCACGAGGGCAATCGTAGCGACGATGACGAAGAACCAGAGTATCAACTCCACGATGAGGGCTATCGCGCCACCACCTGTCGTAGAGTTGAGTTTCGTACCCATTTCAGCAACAAGAGCGAAAGGCAGGCGAGCGACGATGCCAATCATGATGAGGAGGGAAATACCATTCCCGATTCCTCTGTCGGTGATTCTTTCGCCCAGCCACATCACGAACATAGAGCCGGCCATCAGAATGATGGTAGCGACCAAGTTGAACGTGAAGTTGCTCCAGCCCAGCTGAGTCACGGCCGTGAATGCCGCTCCTGGGATCTGGCTGTGAATAGATGCTATGTAAGCAGGGCCCTGGATGCAGAGAATCAGCACAGTCAAGTACCTTGTGATCTGATTCATCTTCCTACGGCCGCTCTCACCTTCGTACTGCAGCTTCTTGAAGTAAGGAACGAACATTCCTAGAAGCTGGATGACGATGGATGCGGAGATGTACGGCATGACGCCCAGCGCGAACACTGAGGCGTTACCGAACGCACCTCCGGAGAACATATTCAAGAGACCGACGAGACCTTCCTGAGTCGTCGTCTGGAGCTGAGCAAGCATCTGCGTGTCGATGCCAGGCATCACGATGAAGCATCCGAGCCTGTAGACAAGGATTAGCGCCAAGGTGTAGCCGAGCCTCTTGCGGAGCTCTTCTATCTTGAATATATTCTTTATAGTCTCTATAAATTTCTTCATCGTTACTTGCCGATTACGTTAGCCTTTCCGCCTGCTGCCTCAAGTTTCGAGATAGCCGAAGCGCTGAAGGCATCAGCCGTCACGTTGAGAGCTGCATTCACCTCGCCGTTGCCTAGAACCTTCACGAGGCTCTTCTTGTCAGCGAGACCTGCAGCCTTGATGTCCTCGAGACCTAGTTCGGTTTTACCGATCTTCTCTGAAAGAGCCTGAAGGGCAGAAACGTTCACTGGCTGATATTCGATTCTTGTTGGATTCTTGAACCCGAATTTAGGAAGACGCCTCTGAATAGGCATCTGGCCTCCTTCAAATCCTATCTTGTGCTCGTATCCTGAACGCTGCTTGGCGCCGTTCATTCCACGGGTCGATGTCCCGCCGTGGCCTGAACCCTCACCACGCCCTACGCGTTTTCTTGAATGCGTAGCGCCTTTTGCTGGCTTTAAGTTATGCAATTTCATTTCTTAGTCCTCCTAATTTATTTCTTCAACTACAACCACATGCTGGACTTTTCTTACCATGCCTTCTGAAACAGGCGTCTTTTCTACCTCAACGGTATGCCTGATACGACGAAGACCGAGAGACCTAAGATTTGCGATCTGCCTCTTATCCAGTCCGCTTCTGCTCTTTATCTGAGTGATTCTTAGTTTTGTCATATCTGTGCCTCCTATCCGTTAAATACCTTGCTCATAGGAACTCCGCGAAGCCCAGCCACAGTGTATGCGTCCCTCATCTCGGTCAGAGCTTTGACAGTGGCTTTAACCAGGTTGTGAGGGTTGGATGAACCCTTGGATTTAGCTAGCACATTCTGTATGCCCGCTGACTCGAACACAGCACGCATAGCGCCACCGGCCTTAACGCCGGTACCGGGAGCGGCCGGCTTCATGAACACGACGGAACCTCCGAATTTAGTCTCCTGCTCGTGAGGGATAGTGGTGTTGATGATAGGAATCTTAACCAGATTCTTCTTAGCATCCTCAACTCCCTTAGCGATTGCGGCCGTGACCTCATTTGCTTTTCCAAGACCATAACCTACAACGCCATTCTCATCTCCTACGACCACGATGGCTGCAAAACGGAAGTGACGTCCTCCTTTGGTGACCTTGGTCACCCTTTCAATGGCGACCAGTCTGTCTTTTAATTCAAGATCAGATGTCTTAACTCTTTTTACGTTCGTATTTGCCATAGTCTTTAGAAAATAAGGCCACCTTCACGGGCGGCATCTGCCAAACTTTTAACTCTGCCATGATAGAGATAGCCTCCGCGGTCGAAAGATACGGTAGTGATGCCTTTCTCTTTCGCGCGCTCCGCAATAGCTTTTCCCACGATAGCAGCAGCATCGATCCCATTCTTGCCTTTGCA
The DNA here is from genome assembly GCA_900316045.1 of uncultured Bacteroidales bacterium. Classification (GTDB taxonomy): domain Bacteria; phylum Bacteroidota; class Bacteroidia; order Bacteroidales; family UBA932; genus Cryptobacteroides. The sequence goes on from ONBM01000032.1 coordinate 13,964, forward strand.
TTCAGCGGCAAGACTTTTATCATTGGATGCAGCTGCAACGAGGGTTACTCCTTTCACATCATCCACGACCTGCACATAGATGTACTTGTTGCTGCGGAATACGACCATTCTTGGTCTCTCGGCAGTCCCATTCACATGCTTGCGAATGCGGTAGTGGATTCTTTGTCTTCTTTCTGTTTTATTCAATGCCATAATCTAGGTCCTCCATTATTTAGCCGCAGCCGTCTTGCCAGCCTTGCGGCGAAGCTGCTCGCCAGCGAACTTAATACCCTTGCCCTTGTAAGGTTCAGGCCTGCGGAATGAACGAATCTTTGCTGCAACCTCACCAAGAAGCTGCTTGTCGATGCTCTTCAGCACCAGGACAGGATTCTCTCCCTTCTTCACATCAGGAACTTCTGCCTTAATCTCAGGAGCGAGCATCAGCTGAATGTCATGCGAATATCCCAGGGAGAAGGTAAGAATCTGACCCTGAACGGACACGCGATAGCCGACGCCGACCAGTTCCTGTTTTTTCTCGTAGCCTTTTGAAACGCCTACGACCATGTTATGCACGAGCGCGCGGTACAGGCCATGCATGGAACGATGCCTTGGCTGATTAGTAGGACGCTCGAATTTAATTTCATTATCCTCGATGGTGACTTTGATGTCCGGATCAACTTTCTGGGACAGTTCGCCAAGAGGTCCTTTAACCTTCACAACGTTGCCAGGGAGAAGCTCTACGCTCACCTTGTCCGGAAGGCTTACAGGCAATTTACCAATTCGTGACATTATTGATTCTTTTTAAATTAATATACATAGCATACAACTTCGCCGCCGACGTTCTCTGTCTTAGCTGCCTTGTCAGTGATGACTCCTTTCGACGTAGAAAGGATAGCTATTCCCAGACCGTTCAGGACACGTGGAATATTGTCCACAGAAGCATAAACGCGGAGACCAGGAGTAGACACGCGCTCAATCTTCTTGATAGCGGCCATTTTGGTCTGAGGATGATACTTCAGAGCGATCTTGATAGTGTTGAACGGGTGACCCTCAACGATCTTGTAGCTGAGGATGTAACCCTCGTCGAAAAGAATCTTCGTGATGGCCTCTTTCATCTTAGAAGAAGGGATTTCCACCACTTTCTTTCCGGCAGAATAAGCATTGCGAATTCTTGTAAGATAATCTGCAATTGGATCAGTCATGATTTTAAATTTTTTTGTAGATCGACGCCACCAAGGCGCCCGATATCCGATTGTTAATATATTTTCTACCAGCTGGCTTTCTTAACACCCGGGATGAGGCCATTGCTGGCCATTTCACGGAACTGGATCCTGCTGAGGCCGAAAGCCCTCATGTATCCTTTCGGACGACCGGTCAAAGAGCAGCGATTATGCAGGCGCACCCTTGATGAATTCTTAGGGAGCTTGTCAAGTGCTGCCCAGTCACCTGCCTCTTTAAGAGCTTTCCTCTTCTCGGCATATTTAGCAACCAGTTTTTCGCGTTTTACTTCGCGAGCCTTCATTGATTCTTTTGCCATATTCTTTAATTATTATGTTTCTTGAATGGCAGACCGAACTCGGCGAGAAGAGCGTGCGCCTCCTCATCAGTCTTGGCAGTAGTCACGAAAGTGACTTCCATGCCATGGATTCTTGGGTTCTTGTCTATGTCAACCTCCGGGAAGATGATCTGTTCTTTCAGACCGAGGGTGTAGTTGCCCTGGCCGTCCATCTTCTCAGCTATTCCATTGAAGTCCCTGATACGAGGGAGCGAAACCCTGACGAGCCTCTCAAGAAACTCGTACATCTTCACGTTACGGAGAGTAACTTTCACTCCGATAGGCATGCCCTTACGGAGCTTGAAGTTAGAAACGTCTTTCTTTGAATATGTCAGGATAGGTTTCTGACCTACTATGAGCGCGAGCTCTTCTGCTGCCTCCTCGACAAGTTTCTTGTCCTGAGTAGCCTCGCCGATGCCCTCATTGATAGTGATTTTCTCAAGCCTAGGGCACTGCATGACTGAAGTGTAAGAGAACTGCTTCATGAGCTTCGGCACAATCTCTTCCCTATAAACCTTCTTGAGGGTTGGGACATATCCCTTTGGCAGAACCTGTTCTGCCGCTGGTTTCTTTGCTGTAGCTTTCTTTGCCATATTACTTTATCTCCTCTCCTGATTTCTTGGCGTAGCGAATCTTCTTCCCGTCTACGAACTTATAGCCAACTCTTGTAGGCACTGGCTTCTGAGCAGTGCTTTTCGCCGGATCCAGAAGCTGCACGTTTGAAATGTGAATGCTGCCTTCCTGTTTAATGATGCCGCCCTGAGGCTGCTTTGCATTTGGTTTGGTGTGCTTGCTGACCATGTTGACACCTTCCACGATGACACGATCCTTATCACGAAGGACGGATAGAACTTTTCCGGTTGTACCCTTGTCATTTCCAGCGTTTACGTAAACCGTGTCGCCTTTCTTTATGTGAAACTTTTTCATAATCGCAAAATATTAAAGAACCTCAGGTGCCAGAGAAACGATTTTCATGAAGCGCTCACGCAGCTCCCTTGCCACCGGACCGAAAATACGCGTTCCGCGAAGCTCGCCTGCGTTATTCAGAAGGACACAAGCATTGTCATCGAAACGGATGTATGAACCGTCTGGTCTGCGAACCTCTTTCTTTGTACGTACTACGACTGCCTTAGAGACGGTGCCTTTCTTAGCGTCACCGCCAGGGACAGCGCTCTCAACAGCAACGACGATCTGGTCGCCTACTGTCGCATATCTATGGTGTGTGCCTCCAAGCACGCGGATGCAGAGAACTTCCTTTGCTCCGCTGTTGTCGGCCACCTGTAAACGTGTTTCCTGCTGTATCATGATTACTTAACTTTTTCTACGATTTTAACTAATCTCCATCTCTTAGTCTTGCTGAGAGGGCGGGTTTCCATAATGAGCACCTTATCGCCTTCGTCGCATTCGTTCTTGTCGTCCTGCGCGACGAACTTGGTGGTCTTGTTGATGAATTTCCCGTAGAGAGGGTGAGATTTCTTAGTCTCGACTGCAACCACGATGGTCTTATCCATCTTGTTGCTGACCACTGTCCCGATTCTTTCCTTACGAAGATTCCTTTCCATAAGCTTTAATTTTTCTGAGCCTTTTCTTTTTCAGCCAGGATAGTGATCATACGAGCGATATCCTTTCTGATTTTCTTAAATTCCGATGTGTTTTCCACTGGAGAGACTGAATGGTTGAGCCTTAAAGTGTCAAGCCTCTTCTTCTCCACCTGGATGCGGTCGTGCAAATCTGCAATCGACATCTCGCGAACTTCTGCTGGTTTCATATTCTTATCTCTCCATTAATTATTCTTCAACATAATCTCTGCGAACGACGAATTTCGTCGCGATAGGAAGCTTGTTGGCAGCAAGACGCATAGCCTCTTTAGCCACTGCGAGCGGAACTCCCTCAGCCTCGAAAAGAATACGCCCTGGAGTTACAGGAGCCACATAGCCCTGAACATCGCCTTTACCTTTTCCCATACGGGTATCGAGAGGCTTCTTCGTGAATGGCTTCACTGGGAATATCCTAATCCAGATCTGTCCCTCACGATTCATGTAACGCGAAATAGCCTGACGAGCCGACTCGATCTGCTGAGCGGTCACCCAGCAATTCTCGAGGGTCTTAAGTCCGAAGGAGCCGAATGCAAGCTGGTTGCCTCTCTGAGCCATACCCTTCATCACATTCTTTTGTTCCCTTCTGTACTTGGTTTTCTTTGGTTGTAACATTGCTGTATTACTTTAATAAATATCTTATCTTCCTAAACTACTGAGAATCAGCGATATATGCTATAAACCCTTAGTTTTGGGGACTGCAAATTTAGCAAAAAAATATGTAAAACAAACATATTTCAAAAAATTCTTATTGTTTTTCGTCACGAAAACCAAACGATGAACTTTATAATTTTCAAATGATTATGAACGTAGCCGAAAAAATTTTCATCACATTTTCGACACGCCCGTCCGACCCCTAAAGTCATGGCATGGAATTTATGGATTTGTATATCTTTGCTGAAACGATGAAAAAACGCGCACTGGCATATTCATTGGCTTTATGCTTCCTGCTCATGGCGACCATCAGCCTGGCCGCCCAGGACGACGTCAAACGTCAAAGCGGCAGCTCAAATTCCGGGTATTTGGGCTATCGGGTAGAGCAAGGTGACACAGTCTATTATGATGCGATTGATCCCGTATGGGTTTTCCCAAAGGGCAGAGGCAGCTCTAAGGAGCTGAAACAGTATTACAAGCTCGTCTACAATTTCAACAAGGTCTATCCGTATGCCATGGTTGCCAAAGACCTGATCAAGGAAGCGGACGACTACATGGCTGCCAACCACTTGAACAGGCGCCAGAGGGAGAAATACATAAACAGCGTGCAGAAAGAGCTGTTCAATGCCTATGAGCAGCCGCTCCGCCACATGACCTTTTCTCAAGGACGGCTGCTAGTCAAGCTGATAGACCGAGAAATAGGGAAGACTCCTTATAAAATAATAAAGCAATACAAGAACGGCATCATGGCTGGCTTCTGGCAAGGAGTGGCAAAGATCTTCAAGAATGACCTGAAGAAAAACTACGATCCGCAAGGGGAAGACAAGATGACAGAATATCTCGTCGAGAAATGGCAGAAAGGTGAGTTCGACGCCCTCTATTATTCAATATTCTATGAAATGCCGAAGCATCCTAAACTAGCATCTGCCGAGTTGAACAAGAAATAATCCTCCTCGCCCGCATCCATCCAGTCTTTCAGCACGAGCAGCCTCGCACCGGAAGGAAGCGTCATATCCACCTTGCAATGGAAGTGTCCGAATATGAAATAATCGACATGGCGCTTCTTGGAATATTCCAGAGAATATACATACAAAGGTTCATCATCTCCTCTGAATGCATATGGAACATTCTTCGCCACCCTGCTATGCTTCGACCAGCCCTGACCGAAGCGGAAAGCCAGCCACGGATGAAGCAGACTGAATATTCTTTGAAAAAACGGCTTACGGAACCCCCAGCGCATCAACTTATACCACTTGTGCCCGGGGCCCAGGCCATCCCCATGGCCAAGACAGAAAGCTTTCCCTCCTATATTAATATAATATGGCTGCTGGAGTATCTGCATTCCCAATTCCTTGAAATACCAGTAGCACCAGATGTCGTGATTGCCTTGGAAGAAATAAACCTTCACGCCAGCATCCATAAGATCCATCAGGGTAGAGAAAACTCTCACATAGCCCTTCGGAACAACGTCCCGGTACTCGTACCAGAAATCCCAGATGTCACCAAGCATGTACAAGGCTTCCGTTCTCTCCGGAGGGATGGATCGCAGGAATTTAACGAACCTGCGCTCCCTGTCCTTAGGGTCTTTCACATCCAAGCCAAGATGCACGTCGGAGACGAAATATGTCAGCGTCCGGTCAGCCATTTAGAAGAATATGAGAAGCAGCAGAGCCACGACCAGACAATAGAGAGCGAACCACGAGAGCCTTGCCTTCTTCACTATCGCAATCATCACCTTGCAGGCGAACAGGCCAGCGAAAAAGGCTCCAAGGAAGCCTAAGATAATGCTTCCCGTCCCGATTCCTCCGCCGAAAGATCCGCCTGAAATGCCTTTAGCCAAATCCAGCAACTGTTCACCGATGATAGGAATCAACACCATGAGGAACGAGAACTGGGCCATTACGTCTCGCTTGACTCCGCAGATCAGTCCTGTGGCGATCGTGGTGCCAGAGCGAGACAAACCAGGAGCCACTGCGCAAGCTTGGCCAAGGCCAACCACGAAGGCTTGCCAATATGATATTCCGTTCCTATATTTATTTACTACGGCAGGCTCAGCGGAAGACCTCCGCCTGCCAGCATTATCGGACAGGTATAATAGCATGGCAGTGATTATCAGGCATACAGCCACCGTAAACAGATTATCGCCGAACAAAGCCTCCACTTTATCCTTGAAGAAAAAACCGACTATGGCGACTGGAATCATTGAGACCAATATCTTAAGAATATAGTCTGTCTCGTCGTTATACTTGAATTTAAAGAAGCCTTTCAGCAAATCGCAAATCACTTTCCAGAACACGACAATGGTGCTCAGCACCGTAGCGAAATGCACAGTGACAGTGAAATCCAAGAAACCTTCAGTGTCTACGCCCAACAGCTCGCGGGCTATCATCAGATGGCCGCTGGAACTAACCGGCAGGAACTCGGTAAGCCCTTGCACGATTCCCAGCAGCAATGCCTGCCACCAATCCATTACTTCTTTTCCTCCGAGTTACTGCGCGGCCTCTTTACGATGGCCACGATTTCGATTACGATTCCGCAGATAATAACTATCGGCGCTGCGACCAGGCGCCTGAAGTCGAACATCGAATAATTGAAGACGTTAGGATCCTTAATTCCGCCGCCCGTCAACAGGAGGAATCCTGCTATCATCACGAGCACCCCGATGACCATCATCCATATCCCTCTGCTGGTGATAGCCATCTTCGGATTATCCGGGATTTGAGTTTTTTCAGACTTTGACATATTCATTTAATAATATAATTCATTCTTCGACAGCCTCAGGAGCTTCCCTACCACGAAGTAGGTGCTGATGAAGCATATTAATATTCCGGCGGCCACCACTATTCCAAGCACAATGAGCAGGAGGTCCAGCGAGAATATGCTGAACAGCTGCTCGAATTCCTTCCTGATGAAGAACAATATGCCCACCAGCAGAATGCTCGCAATGAGAGCAGAAAACAAGCCCTGGAAAACCGACTGCACCAGAAACGGCCCTCTGATGAAGGACTTAGACGCACCCACGAGCTGCATGGCGTGAATGGTGAATCGCTTCGAGAAGACGTTCAGGCGCACTGTATTATTTATCAGCACGCACGAGATGAACAGGAGCAGCAGTATGAAAACTCCCAGAATCAGCGAAACCTTCTGCAGATTAGTGTTCAGTTTCTCCACCAGAGATTGCTGGTACGCTACCTCGTCCACCATCGGAGACTCCATGATCTTTTTCTCCACCAGCTTCAGGCTGTCGGCTGAAACGTAGCCTGCCTTTAGGGAAACGTCTATGGAAACTGGAATCGGCGTGGATTCGAACACGTTCAGGAAATCCTCCCCTAACATATCCGCCATCTCCTTCGAGCCCTGAGCCTTCGAGACGAACCGCGTTTCCCTGACGAATGGCATGCTGTCCAGCTGCTGCTGGAACTTCCCTGCCTCCTCCTCATCCACCTCTTGCTTCATCATCACCGAGACCTGCATGTTTTCCTTGAAATAGTCGGAGACATTCTTCGCATTCACAAGAAGCAGGCTGGCAATGCCGACGAGCAACAGCACCAGGCTGATGCTTATCACCGTGGAAAGCCATGCGCCAGCAAGCCTGCGCCTAATTATTTTATTCTCACCTTCTGCCATGATAGCATTCGAACACTCTATATTAGGTTCAAAGATAGTGAAATATAAAAATATCAAAAAAAATTCTTATCTTTGTATACTTAGAGAGGCTTCCCTCTAGAAACCAGTTATTAATCATGGGTGATTCCGTAAAAAGAGTATTGTTCGTTAATTCTGAAACGGTTCCTTTCCTTCCTGAGACGCCTATCGCCAGGATAGGCCGTTATCTTCCTCAGGGCATCCAGGATCGCAAAAGAGAGATTCGGACCTTCATGCCTAGATATGGGTGCATAAACGAAAGAAAGAACCAGCTACACGAAGTAATACGTCTTTCCGGAATGAATATCATCATCGGGGACGTAGACAGGCAGCTGGTAATCAAGGTGGCTTCCATCACAGCAGCAAGAATGCAAGTCTATTTCATCGACAATGATGACTACTTCAAGAGAAAGCAGCTCACATACGATGCTAACGGCAAGTTCTTCGAAGACAACGGTCAGAGGGCTATTTTCTTTGCCCGCGGCGTGCTGGAGACGGTGAAAAAACTTCGCTGGGCCCCGGACATCGTGCATTGCAGCGGATGGATTACGTCTCTCGTGCCTATGTACCTTAAGAAAGCATATCATGGGGATCCGATATTCACTAACTGCAAGATTGTGTCTTCGCTCTTTGGCGAGATTGATAAAGAGACGTTCGCCTCCGGTTTTGCGAATATGGTCAGGATCAATGGAATAAAGACTTCCGACGTGCCTTTCAAGGATCCGTTAAGTGGCATAAATCTTGCGGAATTGGCGGCTTTGTATTCTGACGGCGTCATTTTCAGCTCAAAAGACGTAGGCAAGCAGACAGCGGAGTATTGCAAGAAACTCAAGATTCCTGTTCTGCAATACGATGAGAAACTTTTCGAGGATGGAAGCTACATCGACGAATACGACAAGTTTTACGAACAGTTGTAGACAATGAAGAAAATTCTATTCGCAGCAGCGGTGTTGTCATGCGCCCTGTCTTGCACGAATGTAGATAAGACACTTGCAGGCGACTTCATCGCCACGAACGAAAAATTCGAAATTTACGAGGCCGAATTCGACCTGAGCGAGATTTACAGCTTGCCGATCGACAGCCTGACGGCATATTCCTCTAGAAGAATGAATTTGGGCTCCATCAGGGATGACACATACGGCCTGTTCAAAAGAGGCTGCGCAGTCACGCTGGTGCCGGTGCTGGACTCCATCGACTTCGGGACAAACCCTGTCTTCAAGAGTATGCGCTTCCAGGCTTGCCTGGATTCCATTTCCGTCGAGGATGAATCGCAAAAGAACATATTGCAATACGTAAATGTCTATCCTCTTACGAAAGCTCTTGACTCTACTTCTTACGCATCCAGGTCGAAGATAGAATATTCAAATACCAGAATCTCCAAGAATGTTCCTATCCTGAATGGCAGCGATTCCCTAATATTCTATTTCACTGAAGATTATGGGAAGAAATTCCTGACCATGACGAACGATGACTTGAAGGATTTCGATGAATACCAGAAAAAATTCCCTGGAATATATCTTGCCACGAACGATCCATCTGGCAATGGAGGAAGATTCAATATGTTCAAATTCAACATATTGGAGACATCTGCATCATACGGGACCTATAGAACCGACAATTATGCCGTCCTATACTATAACGCCGAATTCAACGGAGAGAGAAGGGACACGATGCTGATGTTCTATTTCAGCCCGTTAGGCTTTCAGGATCTAGACTCTCTGATCAGCAAAAACAGCCTGCCTTCACAGTACGTCCTGAATCTTGACAGCCACGAGACTGACGGGATTGGCGGGCTGGCGGACGATAAGCTGTTTGTCGAAGGCGGCAGCGGCCTGAAGCCAGTCATTATGGCCAGCGAGATAAAATCTCTCGTGCGGAATGACATATTGAAGAATGGCGGGGACCCTCTCACTACCGTAATCACGAAGGCTACGATAAAGCTTCCGTTCGATTTCCCTGACGATTACACGACCATGTTCCGCTTCCCTGCTGAGCTGAGCCCTACGGTTCGAATCAGCCGCCAAGGCAGAGTGACTTTCGCAGGACTTACAGATGCGAGCGTGTCAACGGAAAACCAAGGAGACATAAACCGGTCTCTTTGCGAATATGCCCCGGACATCACCCATCATGTACAGGAGATAATCCGCACCTCAGACACCACGAACCTTGACAACTACAATGTCTGGATGCTGAATATGGCCAAAGAGCAAAATACCTCGACTAACTCACAGGCCCAGGAATTAAGCGACTACTATAACCAGATGGCCTACTATTCCTACTACAATGACATGTATGGGGGCTATGGTTATGGAGGCTATGGCGGCTATGGAAGTTACGGAAGCTATTACAGCAACTACTACAATTACATGATGATGGCCGCATACGCCAGTCAGTCTGCCACCACGACTTCATACAGTTACGAGCTGGACAAGGACCGTTATTACAAGGCAGTGCTAAGAGGGCCTAACTCCACTACAGGACCTACCCCGAAGCTGAAAGTCATTTACGCCATACCGAAGAAATAGACTGGCGTTTCATAGCGTATCTTAGAATTTTTTCAGAAACCATCTCCACCACATAAATCGTACCTTTAGTTTGCTCCTTTCACCTTTGTAAACTGATAAAGGTACTCTGATGGCTAGTAGCAACGTATTAAGTATTAATATGTTATATCAAACCCTAAAAGTATCTTGTCTAAAATTTACATGATACTTCCAAAATGCTCATTCTGGGTGCTTCTGCGCTTGCTTACGAAAGTATCCTGTTGTAAGCGCATGCCGAGAATCCGACACATTTCGTTTTGGTGAAAGCTCTTGTTCCTCCGGCATTCTGGTGCCACAGCCAGGACGGTTCAGAGACGTTGCATACGGGATCCAGGTATCTAAAGATATTCTAGGGATTGTCGTTTAATGTTTTCAATTTGAGTTGAGCGGTGACTTTCCCTGTCTGCTGCCGCATCAAACTCGTCGTTTTATACTGTTTTATCGTTGAG
>ONBM01000003.1 GCA_900316045.1 uncultured Bacteroidales bacterium
AACCAGGTCCAGTTCAACATTTCCAGGAACTACCGCAGGAATTGTCTTCGCTCCGACGTCACCCATCTGTTCAGGTGAAGTGACCGGCTCCGCAGGCTGTTTCCAATACGAGAGCATCCAGTCGCTTCCGTTAAGAGAGAATACGCCTTCATCATATTCCTTTCCAGATGCTGTAACAAGCGTCAGCATTAAGCCTACACAAATGATAGCAGCATTTTTCATCATCATTAGACATCTCATATTCACGAATTATCAATTTATCATCCTATATTTCAAGAGCTTAGACTCCCTTTTATTTTTAATGGACAGTTTCATGCCCTTCTTCAGCGAGGCTCCATCGGCAGAGAATTGCTCCCCAGTATCGCAGTCAGTAAATTGATAGACTGAGGTATCTTCCAAGCCTCCAAGCCTCACGTTGATGCTGTCGCTCTTGGCATTATCCCTTCGAAAGGCCACAATGAAACCTGTGTCATCAGATGGCCTGTGAAGCTGATAAGCAAGCCAGATGGTGTCGGTGGTCATGTCCTCGTACTCTGTCAACGGGTAAAAATCTTCATAGAAATAGGGGCGCACTTCGAAAAACTCGGCGAAATCCCTCTGCATGTCAAACAGGTTATTCCCCGGTTCGGAAATTTTCCAGCTGAAAACGACAGACGTGCCCAGACTAGAGCGGAAAGAGAATTTGTCTGGATACGTCGCCCCTGTTCCAGAAAGCGGCAGGTAAAAACTCAAGCCGTAGGTATGCGTCTGGTAGCCGATAGGCTCTCCGTAATCATAATCTGTCCTCCACATCGGAGCGCTGCGTTTGAACGTCTCGAAATCAAGCCTCCTGCCTCCGCTGGCGCAATTATCTATTATAGCTTCCGGCATCCGCTCAAGCATCAGATCCCAGAAACGGTAAAGTCCCTCGATGTACCTTATCTCGCAAATGCCCTTTCTTCCAGGTTCGTCATTGTCTGCCCAATATGGCTCAGGCTCCGTATTGAAATCCTGCCTGTAATAATCCACGCCGTTCTCCTTCATGAACTCGCAAATGTAATCAGCGAGCCACTCGACTGCATCGGGATTCGTCAGATCGAACAGGTATGCGTCGCAGGAATCTTTCCTATCTAGCATATACCCTCTCATGGTCTTTCCCCATAGGGATTCCTTGATTACTCTTTCCGGCTCGAACCATAACATGAATTTCGCTCCTGCTTCATGCACTGCGTCCGATACTGGCTTGAGACCGCGAGGAAATCTCTCGGCATCTGTAATCCAGTTGCCCACCGTGTTCGCCCAATTCTTGTTATTGTAATACTCGTCGCATTTCTCGTACCATCCCGCATCCAGCCAGAACACTTCGGGATTCAGACCGTAATCGCAATACCTCTGTATATAGGCAAGTGCCGTGGTCTCGTTCAGACAGGAATACTCGTTGCAAGGATATGGATCCGACCAATTAAATCCTGTAGAAACAGGGTAAACTGCAGGTTTTCCGTTAACTTTAGGAGCCTGAATCCTCACCATGAAACGCCGGAACATGTTGTGGCCGGTCATTTTATTCTCGCCATTCCAGAATAGCAGGCATGAGGATGGCGTTCGGATTGTCTCCCCTGGCCTTAAGTATGCTTCAAGGTTCTTCATGCCGCAAGAAACGCTGAGCGAATGCTGCCTCGGAGAAGAAATATCGGCGGACCAATTGCCTGTCCAGCCTATCGCCGTTATCACTCCGTCATGCCCCGATGGGCCGATGATGTCGAAGAAAGGGAAAGCCACGTTTGAGGAACGTCCTCCGACCGGTTCCATATGGTGAGAAACGCCTGGCGACATCAACATGTTCCTCGGCTGGAAATCAGAGCGTGAGACATGGGAGCCATATGAATAGAACAAGTCACAAGATCCTTTTTCTCGATAAGAGTAACTCACGTCAAGCGACTTCACATCCTTAAGCGTTTCTGAATCGGAATCGGACATGTTCATAAAATGAAGCACCCACTCCACGGCATTATATTCCGGATAACCTTTCACGTCTGCCGTAACCTTCATGCCACTATTGCCGGTCCAGGAGAATCTGTAAGAGACTTCTCCTTCCTGAGAAGGAGACATTGAGGACGATGAGAATTCCCATCTCTTTATGAAAGTGTCCGAATGCCTGTTACCAAGGCAGAAAGAGAAGGGAGGGATGACAGAAGAATTGAAATTGGACTCTATCCAGGACTCGACATCGAAATTGGCAGCGCTGAATTCCTGCCTGTTGGCCAGAAGCGGCAAGCCGATGAATATAAATATGATAGCTAAAAAATATTTTCTCATTCCCTTTCTATTTTATAATGAACACCGCAGAGCTTTTAGGCTCGCTCAGTTTTATTTCGAACCCCTCCGACAAAGATTTGCCAGATGCTTTGGCAATGTTCTTATCATTGAATGAATATACCGAATACGTCCTTTCGGGATCGAGGCCGAGCAATTTCACTTTAAGATTTTCTTCAGCAGATGCGGCATGCCTGAACGCCACTACGACAGCCGTGCCATCGCTTGGCCTAGCCATCTCGTATGCCAGCCACGAAGTCTCGGAAGCCAGGCTGTCCAAATCAGTAAGCGGATAAAAATCTTCGCTGTAATATGGCTTCACCTGCTTGTACATCGCCACATTATCCTGCATGCGGAGAATATTGGAGTTCCTGTTCGTGACTTTCCAATTCAAGACCATGGCTCCGCTCATGCAAGAGCGGAATAAATAAGGGTCATCCGTATTCGTGCCAGTACCATGGAAAGGCAGGAACAGGCTCAGGCCCACCGTCTGGCCTTGGAAAGCTTCGGGATCGCCAATGTGATAATAGTCGGTTCTCCAAAGAGGCGCGCTTCTGGATATTGTCTCCAAGTCAAGCCTCTTGCCTCCGCTTGCGCAGTTGTCTATCAGCAAGTCAGGGAATGTGCCCAGCAGGTCGTCCCAAAAAGCATACAGGCCTTCGATGTGACGGACTTCCTTCATTCCGATGCGGCCCTCATCATCATTAGCCGCCCAGTATTTGTCTGGCTCCATATTCATGTCTTGACGATAATAATCTATTCCATTATTTCTGATGAGTCCTTTTATCTGTTCAGTCATCCAATCCCTTGCCTGTGGGTTTCCGAGGTCGAAAAGCCTGTAATCATTTTCCGAGGCATCGGGCAGGGAAAGCAAGAACCCTGGGTGGGCGTCGGCCCACTGCGTGTGAAGCATTACCCTCTCAGGCTCGAACCAAGCCATGAACTTTGCTCCGAGGCGATGCACGGTTTTCGAAACAGGCATCATTCCTTGCGGGAATCTTGATGAATCCACGCTCCAGTTCCCCACAGTGTTCGCCCAGTTCTTCCCATGCTTGTAATCAGATGCTCCGGCATGCCAGCCGGCATCCAGCCAGAAAACATCTGGATGAATCCCGAATTGCACATAGCGCTCGGCCATTGCTCTTGCCCATAATTCCGTTATGCCAGAATATTCAGTGAACGGATACGGGTCTCTGTAATTGAAAGAACAGGACAGCGGGTATTCTGCGCACCTGCCATTTATCTTCCTGCATATATGGGTTGTAAGAAACCTGCGAAACTTGTTGTTGCCGGCAAACGGCTCGCTCCCTTTCCACCTGAGGAGGCATACGCTAGGGGTCCTGAAACTCTCCCCAGGATGAAGATAGCTGTCGAATCTATTCAGGCCAGTTGAAATATTCACGACAGACCCATCATCGCATGTGATTTCCGTCCTCCACGTCCCGCTCCATCCCACAGCCAGCACAAAGCCGCTCTCACCTGAATCTATGTTGTAGAATGGGAACTCACCATCGGAAGAACGACCGCCGAATGGCACGAATTTAAGTTTCGTGCCGGCATCGAGCAATGTGTCCTGCGGAAAGAAATCGAATCTGGAAATCCTGCTGCCCCGGATGCGATGCAGCACGCATTCCCGAGAGGCATCAATAGGAAACGAGGCATCCAGCGTCTTCTGGCACGAGATCCGACCGGAGTCATGTTTCCCTATATTCTTGAAAGACAGCACCCATTTTACGGCATCGAAGGCCGGGTACACATCGACTTTGCAGTCGACCCTTATTCCTTCTTTCGAGCCTGTCCATGAGTACAAGCATGAAACACGCCCTTCTTCTTCGGATTGGAGCAACCTCTTTCTGAATTTCCAGTTCCGGATGAATTTGTCCGAACTAACGCCATCATAGGAAAATGAAAACGGCGGGATCACGCCCTCAGAGAATGCTCTCTCTGTCCAAGCCTTAGCATCCTGACCAGATGCATCAACGCGATGGGCAAAAGAGCCATTCGACTGAGCCGAAAACAACTCATTAAGCCGAATGCCATATCTCCATATTCAGTTCCGGCCTTGAAGCTCCATTCGACATCCCCATCATAGGCATAGTTCCAGATGAGTGAAAGTTGGATTTTCTGAGCATATTGTGCAATATAGTGTTTTTTTACCATTGAAGAGTCACCGCTCGCCGTCTTCGGGCCTGTAAATTCACCAATATAATATACTTTCCCAAGGCTGGCAGCTACATTCTTCGCATTCATCAGCTGATATGTAAGATTGACGCTTCCCTTGTCGCTGAAAACGCGAGGTTCCTCATAGATATGTTCAGACATCCCGTTCATCGGACTCGGCGTGAACACGCCAGTAATCTCTTCGTACTGGTCATAAGAGTCATTTGTCCAGTTGCCTTGCTTAGCTCTATGCCACTGAGCGTTTCGCATGACGCTATTGCCACTGCATATTATCCTGCCTTGATCATCCAAATTCCTTACAGTCCGAGCAAAACCCTCATACGCAGCGCTTATTGCGGCGGCGGATATTTCTGGATAACCTTCGCTCGCAATATCTGCCTGGAGATTAAACTCATTACCGAACTCCCATGCAGCAAGACATTTGTGTTTCTTCAGGACATTCACGATTTCCGTCGTATACGAAACCATGAAAGCATAGGTCTTGCTGTCAGTCTTTCCCCATGCCGCAAGATCTTCCCCGAAATATTCCGGGATGCACGCTGAGTTCCAGAAAATTGACGGCATGAGAAGAATGTGATTTTCATCACACAGGTCCGCCAGTTTAGACAAATTGGAGAGATATTTTTCCTTCTGGTCAATGTAAAAATGCATCTGGCTGGAATAGTATGGGCTACAGCTGAAGCGAACTATCGGAACTTTCTCCTCAGAAAGCACCTGTACAGTCTTCTCCATCAGATCCGTGTTCATGTTGTCAGACTCGTGGCACTGCACGAAAAGGTTGTAGCAATTCACGCCGGTAACATAAAGCAGATCTCCACCCAAATACATCCTAGGTTCCCCATCTTTCGGACTGGATGCCGGCAGCTTTCCCAATTGAATGCCAAGTTTTCCCGTATAGCCATCCGCCCAATATTTATCCACCGAAGAGGATGCTGTTCCACTAGAATCGTATGGATCATCAGGGGCATCCTTTCCGCTGCCACTCGCTGCCACTACCGCCGCATGAGACGACGAGAGTGATTGCGAGAATGGCAAGGAAAGTCATCATTGTCAGCAGTCTTTCTTTCATTTCAAATTTCATTTATTGCATTTTGACACAACGAACTGGAAGTCCCGTGGCACGGTCATAGTTATCGCGGGCATCATCGATTCCCTTCAGCCTGAAGGCGTTGTCGGCATTTCCCCAAGACGTGGAGCAAGACCACAAACCGGCGAAACTGTCCTGTCCCCACCATCCGTAGCCACCAGCGTAGATGAACCCAGAAGCAGGGATCTTCAAAGCGCCAGCGTACAAAGTTATGTAGGAGCCTGCATTAGCCTTTCCGGCATCCAATCCAGCTGCGAACGCATTCGTAGCAGGCAGGCAGTAACCGACTGGACAAGGATCGTAAATGGTTTTCAGCGGAGCGTAATCCGGCAGCCCCTCACTTGAGAAATCTAGTCCCCACAAATGGCGTTGAGGAGCATCAAGCAGCCAATCGTTGTTACGGCTCGAAGCCCTAAGGTAAACTTCTGGATGCGCTACCGAATAAGCTATCGTATTCTTGACATTCTCATTATCTGACGGACCTCCTTCAACAGGATGATATTTACCCTCTCCATGCCCGTCGTCGAAACCTAATATTGACGAGATAGGATCTTTCCTTCCCCACTGGAAATACAAGCCTTGGTCCTCAACGGAACTTGCGCCAAGATTCCTATCCATGAAAGTCCAATTCCCGAGAGTAATGTCAGCAGGAACTGAGGTACTCCAGATGTGCCAGCTCCAGATGATGTTCCCAGAATCGTCTGTAGCGCCTATCAAGGCGTTCCCATCTTTGCCAGAGCAAGCAAAATATATTTTTCCGTCAGCATATGTCACGCCTGTGACTAAGCCGGTCACCTCCTCCCAGATAAGCTTTGCTCCAGAGGGCGAAAGGGTAGGATCCTGATCCTTGAATGTCTCATGCAGGCCAGATGCGCCGTTGCCCTTCACAGTTGCATCTAGATAATACCCTCCAGCAGAATTGACGAGATAGCAATTCGCTCTCTGCGTGCTTGACGCATTGAGATCGGAATATTTGACGAACTGCTGACGAGAGACATTCAGCACGCGAGCCTTTGCGACCTTTCTCGCACCAACTGCCGAAGCGACATTAACATCGCCATCTGCCGAATATGACGTGATTGTGAAGCCGTCCGAATATGTCCCATAAGGGAGAAATATCACGAAATCTTTTGCGACTTTCGTTAGCTGTATGCCAGGATCGCAATTGATAGTCGTAGTAGAAGAACCGCCCGTCAGTTCAACAGATTTCACGCCATCCTTTGACGCCGTGATGACCAAATCGCCATTGATAAGCTCCCCACCATTAGCTTTAATTACGACCTTCGTTATAACAGCCTCACCTGTCAGTTTCAAAGAGATTCCACCCAGAGGGCAGATGAAAGGAAGTTCGTCAGAATTACTCCCTGTGATAGCTATCATCGGGCAGACACCTGCATCAAAATACCCTGCCTCGGAGAAAGTTATCGTAGATGGCATGGTTGTTCTAATCGTTGCCACGCCATCTGCCATTGATGCGGAAGCAGCGCTGTTATATGGGCTGACTGCGATGGTAGCATCTATAGAAGATCCGGACAATTTATCGGTTTGTGCCTTGAATTTACCCTTTCTGGATTTAGCCCCGGAACTCAGGTCGTATCTTATATTGTCAGTAGTTCCCGGGAATACACTCAGCGAAGCGCCATTCCCCCAGCAATAATAGTTAGAGC
The DNA here is from genome assembly GCA_900316045.1 of uncultured Bacteroidales bacterium. Classification (GTDB taxonomy): domain Bacteria; phylum Bacteroidota; class Bacteroidia; order Bacteroidales; family UBA932; genus Cryptobacteroides. The sequence goes on from ONBM01000003.1 coordinate 7,228, forward strand.
CATCCAGGTATTCTTCCGTGATTGTTCCATGGATCGTCTGCCGTCCGCCTAAATCACTCTTTGAGCAAGACAATACACTTGTCGCAAATATTGCAATGATCAGGAATACAAGATAATTTTTCATATTCTCGTTAAATTGAAAGTTCGCAAATCATATTTTTCTAATATCCAGGATTCTCAACCACATTTGAATTCTTGGCGATTGTCCCGCTTCCAATAGGCATGTAATAATTATTCTCAGGGAACGTAGGAGTGTTCACATTGCTATCTATATTATTCTTGACTTCAAGCCAGAACTTCGGGTTTCCATTCTTATATGATTCCCAGTCGAGCAAGTAGTTAATTCCAGTATGCGGCCCATTTAATTCATTCACTGCCGTTCTCCATCTACGCAAATCCCAATATCGGTGATTTTCAAAGCAAAGCTCGATTTCGCGCTCGTGACGTATCTTGTCCATGTCAATTGAAGAATATTCCGCAACGCCGGCCCTGTCTCTAATCTTATTGACTGCGGACAAAGCTTCCACCGAATTTCCCAACTCATATTCAGCCTCGGCATAGTTCAGAAGGACTTCAGCGTAACGGAATATCTGATAGTCCGTAGTCGAGTACATGAACCATGTCATGTTATCGGCATCTGGATCGAGATATTTTCGAACGCCGAAACCGGTGTGGAGGTTCCCTCTATCTCTGAACTCGTTCATTTGGTCTCCATAGCACATCACGCCCTCGTAGGATGGAGTCGTCACATTATGGAAAATACTTCCGTCAGCAAGACGAATCCCATCGTACATGCTTATCGTATTATCGTCAAAAACAGGTTTGCCGATAGCACCCGGCCATGGTGAGCCATTTGTCCATACCCAAGCGCCAAGCCTAGGGTCTCTGCTGCCAATAAACTCATCCATGCTCCAAGAGCGGGACGTTAATTCAACTGGATCAATTTTCCCAGAAGTGCCATCCTTGAACTGAAATTCCTCAACGAAATCATAGTATGGGAGAATATACTGTCCCACAGACCATGCGTTAGGCTTTGGACTATTACAAATGTCCCATGACCATCTGTACTGAGTTCCGCCTTCGCCCTGATGGCGCTTTACCATAATTGCCTCGCAGTTATCCTTGACCAAAAATATATCACGAAGCACTTCTGCCTTCGAATCCCCTTTTGCCCCTTGATAGAGAGAATAGCCACATTCAGTCATGACTCTCTTGGCAGCGTCGGCAGATATCTGGAAATAGTTCCTAGCAGTTCCCTGAGGTATTCCATTCAGACCATCTAGTGCCACGGAGCCATATTTCTGGATACTTCCAGCATAAAGAGAGACTCTGCTAAGAAGAGCGAGAGCGGCACCCTTGCCTGCTCTTCCAGCTTCAGGCTTCTCTAACATATTGTCAGCGATGTCCAATAGTTCGTCTATTATGAAATCGTAGCACTCTTGTTCAGTGGATCGCTTAGGTAAAAGTTCGTCCTGGGATGCATCGATTGGGGTTTCTTTCGTTATCAGAGGAACTCCTCCGTAACGTTTGACCATTGCGAAATAATTGAATGCCCTGATGAAGCGAGCCTCCGACTTAAGTTCCAAAGCGTTGCTAACAGGAGAACCATCAACATTCTCAATGAAATGATTCAGCTGACGATTGAGATAATACCCATTCGCCCACCATCGAAGATATATTCCATCTCTCTGATGGCCGTAATATTTCAGGTCGAGATAGTTGGCTTGAGCCCCGCGGCCACTGTATTTGCATTCATCGGCAGCCGTGATCGAATGAACTGAACCCTCTCCTTCCGCAGAGATTCCCAGATTGAAATTCCAGTTCGCTGCACTGGAAAACTCGACGTTCACGGGAGAATTTCCATATAGAGCCATAGCGTCATTTATCATGAAGGCAGCCATATCATAGAGATTGGCAAGATGGCTCGTGATAAGAAATTCATCCTGCCATACCTGAGCATCAGTATACCTGTTCGTAGGCTTTTGATCCAATACGTCTGAGCATGACGCAGACAGGAAAGCCACCAATAAAGTCAATGCGTATGTTATTCTTTTCATAATATCAAACATTATTCATTAAAACACGATATTTGCTCCTACACTTAAAGTGTACTGCTGCGGATAGGCATAACCGACGGTGGACCCTGCTTCAGGATCGACATAGTATTTGCCAACCGTACTGAGAGTGAATAAGTTCATGCCTCCTACATAAATTCTCACCTTTTCCAAGCCTGCGTATTTCACAATTCTGGATGGCAAGGTATATCCTATTGACGCATTTTTCAGACGAAGATATGCGACGTCACGATACATGAAATCTGATGCCCAGCCATTCGTAGGCGCCCCATTCGGCCTGCAAACAATCGCATTAGGGTCGGCATTATGGACTTGGTCGTAATAAAGCTTGCAGTATGAAGATGTATTAGAGTCATAGTTCACATTGAGCGTGTATCCCCATGCTCCTTGGAATAACATTGAAAGATCTATTCCCCTCCACTCAAAATTCGCATTGAGACCAGCCATCCAATGCGGCGTGCTACCTTTCCCGATGACTACCTGATCTTTCCAGTTAATGACTCCATCTTTATTGCTATCCACCAGTTTGATGTCTCCTGGGGCAAAGACAGAATTGTCATTGTTAAGGTCATCGACGCTTACCCCCCAGCTATCTATCTCTTCCTGAGTAGCGAACAAGCCATCAGTCTTATAACCCAGCTGTCTGTCAGTCCAGTTGCCTTCAACCGTGTAGAGACGTTTTCTGTCAGGATCACTTTCCTCTGCCTGATCGAATTTCGTCCATTTCGACCTTGACCAAGAAATGTTAGCGCTTATATCGTAGTTGAAATCCTCGATAGATCCAGAAGTGCCAATCGTGAACTCAAAGCCTCTCGTGCGAATTGAATTCAGATTCTCCTGTGGCAGCGAAGCGCCGAAAGTATCAGGTAAAGAGGCAGACCGATAGCCAGGTATGTCTTTTCTGTCCCTGATGAAGGCATCTATGTTGCCATAGAGTTTGCGATTGAAGAAAGAATAATCGATGCCTACGTTATAAATATACATCTTCTCCCATGTAAGTTTCTCGTTCGCAAGTCCTGTTGAAGCAAGTCCCATATAAGTTGTTTCCCCGAATGTATATGGAGAATCATAAGCGTATCCTGTCAGATAGTTGAAATCAGCTACTGCATCATAGCCCGAAGATCCAAAGCTAGCGCGTAATTTGAGATTATCCATCCAATTAACAGACTGCATGAAGTTTTCACGTCTTATGTTCCAACCTGCTGAAACACTTGGAAACCATCCCCAGCGATACCCTTTTTTAAACCTGGAAGAAGCGTCTCCTCTGATTGTAGCTTCAACCATATAAGTATCCTTATAATTATAATCCACTCGGCCTATGACAGATTCTCGGCCATAGTCGCTGCTCCCAGATCCATTCGTTGCGGTGGAAGCGTCTCCTGCAACCATTTCTTCAATTATGGTAGTCTTGAAGTCTTGGACTTTCGTATAGAAATTCTTGTTATGGTTCACAGTGCTCTCGAACATAGCCATTGCGCTGATGTAGTGGCCATCGAATTCTTTATCGTAGTTGAGAGAGTATTGCTGCACGAGATTGGTACCCTGTCCGTGGTCTTCACGCAGAGAACTCGGCTCCACTGACTGTCCTGCATAAGAATATATGTCAGAGCCTCTGTCATAAGTGTAAAAAGTTCCTCTCTTGTGCATCCATTTCAAGAAGTTGCTGTTGTAAATGTACATGATGCTTGCTTTTGCCTTAAGTCCATCAACATATTTAATCTTATATTCAGCAAATCCCGACACTTTCATGTTATTGTTCCAATTGCGGTAATATCCGGAATTGTCGATGTTAACAGCCCACAAAGGAGATCCATTCTGCATGTTTGCATAAGATAGCAAAGTCCGATCCGGCAGGTAAAGTGGATAGCGAGGGTCGGCAGAGTAAATTATTCCTTGCCAGAAATTAACTCCATCCTGATAAAGATCACCTCCGCTAGGGTAATCCTTGTCATTTCTCATGTACTGCATGTTCATGCCAACTTCCAGCTGGTCTGACACCTTGGTGCTGAAATTAACCTGGAAGTTGTATTTATCATAATGTCCGCTATTGAATTTGAATTGAAGTTCCTGACGATTATAACCGAAATAACCGAAGTATTTCGTCTTCTCCGTTCCGCCCTGAATCGACACGCCATGATTCTGCTGAGGAGCGAATTCGCGAATTACGGCATCATACCAGTCTGTGTTCATATATTCAGGGTTGGTCCCTTTCTTGAAGAGTTCCAGTTCTTCGTCAAGGTATGGCTTGCGACTCTCCTCACCGCCCTTATTCATATAGATGTCATTCTGATACAATGCTCTCTGATATGAATCAGCCGGACGGGTCGTTACGATATTGCTCTGGAAGGTCCAAGATACGTTAGCAGAGACGCGGGCAGGTTGATTGACACCGCTTTTGGTCGTCACGAGGACGACTCCGTTTCCTGCTCGCGCTCCGTAGATTGAACCACTTCCATCTTTCAAGATGGAAATACTTTCAATCTGACCTGGGTCAAGAGACGCAAGGTCACCCTCTACTCCATCGATGATAACTAGAGGACTGCCATAACCACGGATGCTGAATCCAGCATTGTCTTGTCCGGGAAGGCCGGAAGTTTGCTTCGTGATGAGACCTGGAAGACGGCCGGCAAGTGTCTGGGTCGTGTTAGTGACCGGGACGACGTTCAGTTTATCAGAATTAACCTGGGCCACGCTTCCAGTAATCGTGGCGACACGCTGAGTTCCATATCCGACGACCACAGTCTCATTTAAGTAAATGTTGTCTTGAACCAGAACCACGCGGACACTTGAGGAGGCTGGTATCGTCTGTGAGACGAAACCCATAAAGGATACGGTCAACTCAGAACCTTTGCTGACAGTAAGTAAAAATTTACCATCAGAATCAGTAGATGTCCCATTGTCAGTGCCCTTCTCGACAACATAGGCACCAGCAACAGGTACATTTCCCTCATCGACGACTACGCCATTCACTGAAATAGTCTGTCGCTGCGTTACTGCTTCCGCCGTGACGGTCAGAAAACCCAGTTGAAGAAAAATCAGCAGGGAAAAGCAGCGGAAAAATTTGAGATACTTTTCAAAAAACATATCCATTATTAGTTTGTGTTTATAAGATATTAGCAAAAACATCCTTGCCTAATCGATTAACTATATAGTCGAAACAAATCCGACAATTTTCTTCCACAAAGATAGAATATTTTTCATTCGTTTTGCCTAATCGATTAACTATTTTTATAAAAAAATTTCGGTGTCAAGATTCACGAATGATTGCTTCAAAAACCTTATTCTCGACGTCCTTGTGTCCATTAATATGACCGACAAGTAAGTCTACGGCAGAGTAAGCCATTTCTTTTATTGGCATCGAATGTGGCGATTTTGATTTCTCTTCTATCTCGAATGTACCTTATTCCATTCAGGAACAACTCATGCGACTGGAATATCACTGCATCGACTTTCTTGGGCGAAGAAAGAAGACGGCACAAAGCCACCTTCAAGTCTTCGTCCTCATCTGAGTATCTTATGTTGAATACGAGTTCCTTGTCATATATGTCGTGATCCTTCATGAATTTTTCATACCCCTCCGATCTGCCATTGAGAGCAGAAGTCTTATGCTTCACCATAGCGATTCTTCGGCATCCTTCGGCATAAAACTTTTCCGTGAGGGCTTCTGATGCCTTATAATTATCCAAGATCACATAGCTAGCGTTCAGCCCTGGAATGAATCTGTCCACTTGCACAAAAGGGATTCCGAGCGAGACAATCCTGTTCGCGATGCTGACGCTCGAGTTCGTCGGCACCATTATGATACCGTCCACCTGTCTGTTAATCAGAAGACGGATAGATTCAAGCATCTTTTCCGGAACTTCATCAGAATTAGTGATGATGATATTGTAGCCGAGCGAATTTGCCCTTTTCTGAATATGATAGGAAAGCTCTCCGAAAAATTCATTAGAGATGTCGGCGATGACTACGCCTAGGGTTTTAGTCAATCCCGTGCGCAGGCTCCTTGCTAATTCATTCGGCTCGTAATGCATCTCCTTGGCTGCCTGCTTGATCTTGTCGCAAAGAGCCTCGCTCACACGTTTCGCCCTCCCCTTGCCGCTTAATGCGAGAGAAACCGTACACCGTGATACGCCAACCTTATCGGCTATGTCCTGCAAAGAAACTTTCTTCATCGCAATCAGGCATTTTAGAATGGGAAATAATGCAAGAACCGGAATTCCGGATTTCTCGATGCAAATAAAATCATAAAATAATCAAAAACAAAACCTAATCGAATAACTGATGACCATATCATATCAAAATGCTGATGCCTATTCCAATCAGCACTATGCCGCCTATGATTTCGGCGATTCGGCCGAGGCGCTTTCCTAAAGCTTGTCCGCTGTACATTCCAGCGATGACGCTCATGATGGTTATGACGAAAACGGAGCCGAAACAGGATATGAGGTACCGTGCCTCAGGCTGGCTCATCGAGAGACTGATTCCAACGGCCAGAGCATCAACGCTCGTGGCCATCGCACCAAGAATGACATTCTTGAGGCCACAGAGCTCCAGGGGCTTTTCTTCCTTATTGACAATGGCTTTCAGCAGCATGGAGCCGCCGACATAAAGCAGGAGGAGAAAGCCTATCCATTTAGAGATATGCTCGACAAGGCCTACGAATATGTCGCCGAACAGCCAGCCTGCGACGATGAAAGCTGTCTGCACGAAGCCGAACGCAAACGCTATGGGCGCGACCTTCTTCCATGATATTTCTCTCAGTGTTACGCTGGAGCAGGTAGTGACTGCGAAACAGTCGGCACAGAGCGACAGGGCAAGTAGCATTGATTGAAGAAGCCACATAGCTATTCTGGCTTGAATGGCTGGCGGCCAGTGATGGAACGGCCAAGCGTGAGCGCATCGGCATATTCAAGGTCATCTCCAAAACCGAGGCCTCTTGCTAAAGAAGACACCCTCACTCCGAATTTCTCAATCTGACGATAAATGTAAAAGGCCGTCGTCTCCCCTTCCACATCCCCTCTGAGAGCCATTATGACTTCCACAGACTCTGAGGCCGAAGACTTCACAAGCCTCTCTATTCTGGAAACCAGCTCAGAAATTGTAAGGTCAGAAGGGCCAACGCCATCAATCGGAGAGATTATGCCTCCCAGCACATGGTAAACCCCATGATACTGACCGGTATTTTCTATGCTCATCACATCCCTGACATTCTCCACGACGCAGATTTCGTTATGGTCACGAGACTTGTCGCAGCAAATCGAGCAGACATCGTCATCAGAAATCATCCAGCACTCCTTGCAATACTTCACGTCGTCGCGCAGATGTACTATTGCGTCTGCGAAATGATGCACGCTCTCGGAGGGCTGGCGAAGAAGGTGCAGGGCGAGCCGCAGAGCGCTCCTCTTCCCCACCCCAGGCAAAGAGCCTATCGCCTCCACGGCATCTTCGAGCAATTTGGACGGATATTGTTCTTTCGGATTCATTTGCTTTTCTCTTTCTGCCAAGCCTCAACCGCAGCCCTTACCTGGCCATATTCCAGCAATAGCTTACGGGCATAGCCATAATCGTCTATCCCAGTTTGCTTCATGATCATCCTAGTGCCGCGATCTACCAACTTATGGTTCGTTAGCTGCATGTCCACCATCATATTCCCCTTCACATGGCCGAGACGAATCATGGCAGTCGTCGAAATCATATTCAAAACAAGTTTCTGCGCCGTTCCGGACTTCAGTCTGGTGCTCCCTGTCACGAATTCCGGCCCCACGACAACCTCTATCGGGATTTCTGCCGCCTTTGCTAATTCAGAGCCTCTGTTGCACGTTATGCAGCCGGTCAGCATGCCCTCGGAACGGGCTTTTTTAACGGCGCCCACAACGTAAGGCGTGCCCCCGGAGGCAGCGATTCCAATGACGACGTCATTGACCGTAGGCTTGAACGGATGCATGTCGCGCCATCCACCCTCGGAATCGTCCTCGGCGCCTTCCACGGCATTTCGGATTGCACCGTCGCCACCTGCCATAAGCCCGATGAAAACGTCCCGCACCCCGTAAGTCGGAGGTATTTCGGATGCGTCAACTATGCCCAGCCGACCGCTGGTGCCTGCCCCTAGATAGAACACCCTGCCGCCTTTCGGCACCCTTTCCACGATGCCGTCAACTAGGGCTCGAATCTGTGGGATAGTGCCTGCAACAGCCACTGGAACGGTTCTGTCCTCGGCATTCATGGCCTCTAGCAATTCCTCGGTGGACATTTTGTCCAGATTGCTGTAATTAGATGCCTGCCAGATTGCTGTAATTAGATGCCTGTTCAGTAGTTCTGTTTTCCATGACTTAATCTCTAGTTAGATGATATTCCACCAACCCTTCAATCGGAGCAGCTATTATTTTAGATATGCTAATTCCGTAAGACGTCGCGATTTTCATGAATATGGCCCTGTGGGCGTAGCCGAAGCCTCCGACGACGCCGACAGGATATTTATCTATTTCATATTGTTTTAATGCCCTTTCAATGAAATCTTTAAAATTGCCATCGACTATTTCACGAATATACTCGCTGCAATCGTACCTGTCAAGCAGCCACGGTGCAAAGCTGCCCAAGTACTTTGAAGGGACTTCTCCGCGATAAACGTTCGCCACTATATTCATATAGTCTGCGCCGAACTCTTCATAGAAATCCTTTGAGACTTCTTCAGGCACCAGGCCTTTTATGTAGTCAGAAATGAATATTCTGCCGAGCCTTGCCCCTCCCCCTTCGTCACCAAGGATGAAGCCGCCTGAACGCACGTTCTTAATTATCCTCCGGCCATCGTAGAAGCAGCTGTTCGACCCAGTGCCAAGGATGGCGGCAATTCCAGGCTTGTGACCACAAACGGCGCGGGCCGCATCCAGCAGATCGGAAGCATATTCAATTTCCCCGTCCGGGAATATTTTTCTGAATATGCCATCTAAGCCTTTAGCGGCATCAGGCACCTTCTGTCCTTCTGGCACGATTAGCCCAGCGGCATAAAAATGCACCTGGCAATCGCCGGGGAACAATATTCCTGCATCCTTAAATTTTTCCAAGGCTTCGTCCACTATGCTCTCGATAGCTTGCTCTGCCATCACAGCGAGGTTCATGCCGGCAGTGCGGACATTCACTAGCGATTCATCGTCCTTCACGGCGCACCAATCTGTCTTGGTTGCCCCACTTTCTATGATAAGGATCATATTCGTTGAAAAATTTATAGCTAGCAAATATAATACTTTGGATTGGTATTCCATTTCAAATTCATATTCATTAAATTTACCAATTGCTTTTGATTAAAACTAATATCATGAAAAGGTTATTCTTATTCTTGGCTGCAGCCGTTTTAATTTCTATTAATGTGAATTCTCAAGAAAAGGTCTGGGCAAATTTCGCTCGATACGGGGAAGCTAATCGGCAGGTTCTCGAAGCCCAGTCTAAAGGGGCCAAGAAGCCATTAGCCGTGCTCATGGGCGACTCAATCACAGACGGGTGGTACGGCAGCGACAAAGACTTCTTCTCTGATAACAATCTAATAGGTCGCGGAATCAGCGGGCAATGCACTTCCCACATGCTGGCAAGATTCCAAAGGGACGTGGTTGAACTCAATCCTAAATATGTCGCCATCCTCGCAGGAATCAACGACATTGCCCATAATGACAATTACGTGGATGTAGAAGACGCTTTCTTGAATATAGTGTCAATGTGCGACATAGCGGACAGATACGGAATCAAGGTCGTGCTCTGCACCACGACTCCCGGTAATCCTACGTGGAGGCCGCAGCTGACGAACATGCACGAGCAGGCTCTCTGGCTGAACGACCAGATCCGTCAGCTGGCGAAGGATCGTCGCTACAAGCTGGCAGACTATGCCGCCGCCCTGCAGGACGAAGCAGGAATGACATCGTCGAAATATTCAAAAGACACCGTGCACCCGAACCTGGATGGGTACAAGGTGATGGAAGGCATTCTGCTGAAGCTTCTTAAGAAATAGCTAACCAGCATTCACGTACACGCCTTTGCGCTTCCACAGAACGAAGCCGATGACGGAAGCTACCACATAGGCGAAGTAAAGGAGGGCCATCCACCAGCTCTGCTCCAGAATGCACATGAAGGTGAGGAGCGTGTCTGCGAGAATCCACAGATACCAGTGATACCTGTAGGATTTTGCAAGCCAGACCATGGCCACGATGCTAAGCGCAGTGGAGATGCCATCCAGAACCACATTGCTGCCATTCAGCAATTTCAGAATCCAAATCAGGGCGGCGGAAAGAGCCAGGATTGCCGCCACGCTCCAAAGGAAGGTCTTAAGCGACATTTTGTTGAGATGGATCGTCAATTCGTCCGACTTCCCATTGAGTTTCGCCGAGTCCTTCCTCCATTGATACAAGCCCCAGACGGCCATCACGGCATAGTAGATGTTCAGGCCCATCATTGCCCAGTTGGACTGAACGCCGAACGTGAAAGCACAGGCTATGCCGGTAAAGAAACCAAAGTACCACATTATGTTTTTCTGCAGCACTTCGAAAATCATGTATGGAATCCCGGTCACGAGAGCCAGGATGGAGATTATCTGAACTATAAGGTCGAACGTGATTTGCATCGTCTTATTTTTTTTTGATTTTGCAAAAATAGCAAATCCTGCAACTCTTTCAATTTCTTTGGATAACTTTGCGCACAGAATGCGTAAATTCTTCACAATAACGGTCTTCCTCCTGGCTATTCCGGCAATGCATCTTGCCGCGCAGGAACTGCCGCCGGCTTTGAAGCTGGCACCTCTTCCAGCAGCATCCGGAGACACAATCGGCAGGGAAAAGCTTCGCACTGAGACCGGCATCGCAGATGTCATACGCTCATTCTCGGGGGTACAGATAAAGGATTTCGGCGGGCTGGGCGGACTGAAGACGGTGAATGTGCGAAGCATGGGAAGCGAATACACTGGCGTGTTCATCGACGGACTGCAGGTCGGCAATGCCCAGAACATGCAAGTGGACCTAGGGAGGTTCTCGACCGACGGGCTGGATGCGGTGATTCTTTACAACGCCCAGAAGGACGGGCGGCTTCAGAGCGCTAAAGAATATGCCTCAGGAGCCGCAGTGCATCTTGTTTCAGCGATGCCATCATTCGAGGTGGGCAAGGTAAGGAATATGTCGGCTAGGGTTCGTAGCGGAGCTTTTGGCACGTTCGAGCCGACTGTTGAATACGAGCGCAAGCTCAGCGATAAAAATTCACTGAGGCTCATCGGAGATTATCTCTACGCCGACGGCCGCTACCATTTCCACAAATTCGGCTCGACGATGGTCCGCCAGAACACAGACCTGCGCAGCTTCAGGGTCGAGGGCAGTTTCTATCATCGTGGATCTTCGTACTGGAACCTGAGAGCGTGGTACTACGATTCCAAGCGGGGCCTCCCGGGGCCTGTCATAAGACGCCTTAAGGTAACGACTGCCGACCGCCAGATGGACAAGGACGCATTCTTGCAGGGCAAATGGTCCAAGAGATACGGTGACCTAGGGAATTGGGGTTCAGAGGGCTCCGCCGCTGGAAAATATTCATTCTACTACACTCGGTACAGGACAGACCCCTTCAAGGACCCAGGGGCGCTTCCTATAGACAACACTTACAGGCAGCACAATGCCTATGGGACATATTCGCATCTATTCAGCAATGGGAAATATTCAATCGGACTGGCTCAGGATGCCGAATTTTCTTATCTGGACGCAAACCTTCGCGACTTCGCCTGGCCGAAGCGGCTTAGCACTTGGGATGCCGTTTCCTTCGCCGTTGCCGACGAACGCCTCAGCATGTCACTCAATCTGTTGTACGCTTTTGCGGCAGACTGGTTTTCCAATAACAAAGGCGGTTTCAAGAAAGACTCCGAAATCCGCAGTTTCTTTACCCCATCACTTACATTCGGATTCTCGCCTGATGCACATTGGACACTCTCAGGGTTCGTCAAGAAAACATGCAGGATGCCTTCTTTCAACGACTTGTATTATACTATGGTCGGGAATTCTTCTCTTGAGCCTGAGAAGGCATGGCAATTTGACCTAGGTGCCGTCAGGCGAGACAACCTTGGCGAGGTGCTCTCGGAGGCCAAGATTGATGCCTACTTCTACATGGTTTCGGACAAAATAGTAGCCGTGCCTACTTCTAACCAGTTCCGCTGGTCAATGTACAACATCGGCCAGACCAGGATATTCGGAATAGAGCCGACTTGGAGACTGTCTGGTTCTGCGGTAGTAGAGTGGGGTTTCTTGTTTAAGTACACCTTTCAAAGGGCAATGGACTTCACCGACAGAGAAAGCATTACATGGAAAGGGCAGATTCCTTACATTCCGAAACACGCAGGGACTATTTCCATGAACGTTTCCTGGCACGGCTGGAGGGCCGATGCCGCATGGATGGTCACAGGGCGACGCTGGAGTTCCTCGGCAAACCTGACAGATTATGAAATCGATGCTTGGAACACCTTGGATTTGAGGTTTTCAAAGACTTTCAGAAATATCACCTGCCGTCTTAACGTGAACAATATCACCGACACGCATTACGAAATCGTGCTGAACTACCCTATGCCAGGAGCGAATGTCATCGCAAGCATTGAATATTCGTTCTGATTGCTTAAATTCGCACCCATTAAAGTTCTTTAACATATTCGCTTAATGAAAAAGCAGACACTGCTGATTTTCAGCTGCGTTCTGGCACTGGTGGTGCTGGGATGCGACAAGGATGAGACATCATCCTTCACCTCCGAGGACGAGACCCTTGCGGGTGAGACAGTCACTGCAGGTGACAAAGATGCCCGTTACGTGAAATTATTCGTGCTGAACGAAGGTTCATACGGGCAGAACAACTCAACTCTGGATTTCTTCCGTTATTCTGACGGAAAGTATGTCAGAAATTCTTTCTCTCAAATGAATCCGACGATTTCCGCCGGACTGGGTGACGTGGGCAACGACATCGCTATTCGCGGCGACGAAGCCTGGATCGTGGTGAACAACTCCGGGCTGGTTGAAATAGTCAGCGCCAGGGACGAGAAGCACATAGCCACGCTCGAAGTGCCTACCCCGAGAAACATTGTTCTCGACAATGAATATGCCTACGTAACTTCTTGGGCAGGCGCCTATTATGGCGGCGATGCCAGAAAAGGGGCAGTTTACCGCATTGGGCTGTCTAACAAGACAGTCAAAGATACCGTGAACGTGGGTTATCAGCCAGAGGGCATCACGCTCAGCGGAGGAAACCTTTATGTGGCCAATTCCGGCGGGGTGAATCCAGGTGGTTACGAGAACACGATTTCCATAATAAGCCAGGCCGAATTCAAGGTAACCGGTTCAATCTCACTGCCTTCGCAGAAAAATCTCAAAGACGTCGTAGCTTCCGGCGGGGACTTGTGGGTCAGCAGCCTTGGGGACTACTACAGCGTGCACTCTGGGCTTGCCAGGATAAATCTTGCGACTAAGCAAGTAAATGAATATGACGACGTAAGGGTCGGGACCCGCCTCTGGAACGATGCCGCAAATGACAAAATCTACGTCATCGGCACACAGGATGAGTGGGTGTGGACGCCTGGAGCCAAGAAGACATATTCAATATACATGGCGAACACTGCTTCTGGCAACATTTCAGAACATAGCCTGCCCGAGGGCATAACTTATCCTTACTCCATCGCAGTTGACGGCGTCTCCGGCGACATATTCATAGGAGATGCCGCAGACAGCAAGACTCCTGGCAGCATCATGTGCTACGATGCGACATATTCATTGAAATGGAAGGCCACCGCTGGCCTCTTCCCCGGACACTTCGCCTTCTTCGACGCAAAACGCTGATGCGCCTGAAACATCCACGGTGATAATCATCACATAGCCGCATTACGTCTGATGTTGGCGCGAAATTATCTGATCCAGCCTCTTCCGCTCGGATCAGTTTTTTTTGCCCGCCATGTACCCTTCTTGACAAGGCTCCGTGTAGGCTCCAGCCGGATTCTTACAAAAATTAGCCAGATTTTCGTAAATGCCCTTACTAGATTATGAAATAAATTTGCAGCTGAATATAATTAGCTGCTCTCGATAAGAGCAGGAGCCTGATGTGAGTGTTGGACATGGGTATGCAGAATCTTGACATTCATCGTTCATGTAACAATTACCGCCTGGTCAGCACAGCTGATTTTGTCATAAAGGAATTTTCCGGGACAGATCGGAGCCAAGAGGTACATGTGGAATTTCCGACAATAGTTTTTTTCCGTAAAGGCGAGGCCTTAGTGTCATCCGCCAATTTCAGCAATGTCCACGTCAGTGACGGAGAGATGATTTTCCTCACCCACTACGAGAAATACACCGTAGACGTGCTTCGCGATGTCACTGCCATCAATTGCAATTTTACCAGGAGCATGTCTTTCTGTGGCGGGTTTTCTTTACAAAGATTAAGCGGGTTCCTGCCTGAAGGTTATGCCTATGAGGGAAAGACGCTTCCGATACGCAAGCGGATAAAGGATTTCCTCGACCTCCTGCAGGCAAATATAGAAGATGGGCTGCATTGCGCAGATTTCCACGAAATCAAGTCCAAAGAACTGTTCATAATCCTCTCTGCATACTATGACAAAGTGGAGCTGGCAGAGTTCTTCAGCCCTTTGCTCGGGTTCGATGTGGAATTCAAGGATCTCATACTAAAGAATTGGCAGAACGTTGACTAGGTGGAAGAGCTAGCAGCCATCACCAATAAGAGCTACGACACATTTCGCAGGGTCTTCATAGCCTCTTTTGGGGAATCCCCGAAGCAATGGCTCCTGTCGCGAAAGAAAGAGAAGTTATATCGAGAAATACTCATGGGCAATCAAACGTTCACGGAACTGGCGGATGAATACCATTTTTCGTCTCCGGCGTATTTCTCCAATTTCTGCAGAAAGCATTTCGGGATGACGGCGCAAGAAATACGGGCCATTGGAGAAAAGGAATTACGATGCGACCAAGGAAATGAGAATGACGGACGCTGATTATTACAAAATTATGACAGTTTTTCATAAAAAGGATTACGGACAATCCCCCCATCTTTGCATGACGAATAATTTGCAGAGGCCTATGAATACTAATATCAGCTTTTGTTTCCTGGTGGCTTGCTGCCTTTTTCTGAGCCAGGCATCACACGGACAAGAAATCGCCTTAAAGACGAATTTGCTATATGATGCCACTGCATCATTCAATATCGGAGCTGAAATTGCACTGGGGCGGAAATACACGCTTGACGTTTCAGGAAACTGGAATCCGTGGACCTTTTCAGACAACATGAAGTGGAAACACTGGTTCGTACAGCCAGAACTCAGGCGTTGGTTCTGTGAAAAAATGGGAGGGCATTTCGTTGGCATACATGCCCAAGGAGGACAATACAATGCCGGGAACATCGACAACGACTTGAAAATTGCAGGCACTGATTTCTCAAAACTTAAGGATAGCAGGTGTCAGGGATGGTTCATTGGGGCAGGAGCCGCTTTTGGATATGCCTGGATGCTCAGCAAGCACCTGAACATAGAGGCCGAAATGGGTCTCGGATACGTCTATTCCACCTATGACAGATTCCAATGCCCGGCATGCGGGAGCCGCCTCGAAAAAGGAAAGCATCATGATTATTTTGGCCTGACGAAGGCGGCAGTCAACATTGCCTACATCTTTTAAAATTTCGCAACTATATTAATATATTTTAAGATGAAACCAAGACATTTATTATGGGGATTAGTCAGCGGCATTGCCGTGCTATCCATCTCTGCATGCAGCAGAGAAGAAATGAAAGAACAAAATGTTTCAGATGTGCAGGGGTACATATCGGTTCAGCTTGCAGGACCTGCCGTTCGTCCTTCAACCAGGACTGTTGCCGGAGAAGACGGCACCGAGGCCGGAACCGAGGTTCAGAACAAGATTTCCAGCATACAGCTTCTTCTCTGCAATCCGGGGAACGGAGTGGTGCAATTCTCATACACTCTAGATTCAGGGAATCTTATTCCAATCACGGGAAATGGCGTGAAGACGAAGCCTATCAAGGTTCAGACCGGGACATTCGAGGTCTACGTCATCGCGAATCCTGGCACGCATGCCCTTTCTGCCGGAGACGACGTGAATGATTATGTCATCTCGAGCATAACTGAGGCAGGAATGAAAGGAAGCTATGCTTCCGACAACACTTTCTTGATGTTCAACGAATGCAACGGAAATGGAGCTGACGATGTAAAAGGAAGCGCCATCACCATCACAGAAGCTAATGGGCTGGAGAACCCTGCGACGTGCAACGTGATTAAGCTCGATCGCTTGGCAGCGCAGATTAGAAGCCAGGCTTCTGCTGACGGAGGCGGAGACGGTAAGGTGACCGCCAACGTAGGCTCACAGCTTCCATCTCTGACAAGCGCTACCATGGTAGGATTCAGACTCCTTAACGGAGCCACAAAAACGAATCTCCAGCAGCATTGGACCAAGGCCATAAACGAGCAAGGAGCAACCTTCGCATGGGACAACGTTCTCGTGACGCCAGTAATGTCATACGGGACGAATGCCGGAGGGTCGGAATTCTACAATGCCCTTACCGATTTCCGTTCAGTGGTTAAGAATGACTCGGAGGTATATTCCGAAGCAAAGGACCTTTACGCCTCCATTCCTGCTTACAACGGCGAGACAGGAGCCATCTTCTGCATGGAGAATCATCCATCCACGACTGAGATAGCCCGTTATGGCAACACTACGGGTCTTATCTATCAGTTCAAAGCCACAGTCACCGGCAGCGACAATCTTGCTGGCGAGAACTCATTTTACTGCTATAACAACGAATATTTCGCCACATTGGCAGCATTGGCAGCCAAATATCCTCAGGCATTAGCCGCAGCCACAGGAGACGACAAGGTTGCTTCAGCCTCCACCGAACTCGCTTCAGCCATGACCTCTTCCGACGTAGAGAAGGCCCTCTCCGACTTCCGCGTCAAATACAACATCATGGTCTACAAGAATGGAATCATGTATTACACATGGTTCATCAAAGACCAGAATTACATCGACTCTTCCATAACGGAGACAGACAAAAGCTACTATTCCGTAATGCGGAACACCATCTACGATTTTACGGTGAAGAGCCTCTCCAGGATTGGCACGGACATTCCTGGCGGATGGAATCCTAACGTAGACCCAGACGACCCGGTAGTCAACAAAGATGTCTACATGGTAGTCGAGGCCAAGGTTAACGACTGGGTGCTCAGCACCGAGGACATTGTCCTTGAATAGCCTGATAGCAGAACGGTTGAATCGGCCGCGCGACTCTGAAACAAAGCCAACGCGGCTGATTCTTAAAATTTTAACAATGAGAGTGTTCCAGAAGCCTAGACTCATCTGTTTGGCCATCGCATATGCGGCGGCCTGCCTGGCTGCGACGTCCTGCATAAAAGACGACCAGTCAGACTGCACGCTGGAGCTTCGGCTCAGATACGTCTATAACATGCAGGGGGCAGACGGACTCGCTCGTGAAGCCAATGAAGCGGATGTGTACGTCTTCGACTCCGAGAATAAATTCGTTGGACATTATACGGCGCAGAACATCAGCGAAGATAATTTCACGATGCATCTCCCTTTGCCGGAGCCTGGCAGATACACTTTCGTAGCGTGGGCGAAAAGCACTAAGGAAACGAATCCGGAAGCCAATTTCGAGATAACGGAGCCACAGAAGAGGGATGATTCGCCCGAGAGCCTCACAGCCCGTATTAGAAGGAATAGAGGCTGCGCAAAAAGCAGGCTTAACAATCTGCTCAACGGAACCCTAGAGACCGAGGTTTCCGGCGCCAACCGAAAACTTACCATAGACTTGATGAAATGCACCAACGCCATACGCATAATCCTAATGCCGTCGCATCCGGGGCAGACTCTGAAGCGCGAAGATTTTGACATCAGCATCGAGGGGAAAAACGGATGGCTTGGGTACGATGCGTCCGCCTATCGGACGGATAAATTAATCTATTATCCTTACCGTCAGCTTTTAGAGCAAAGCAGTGAAGGAAAAACAGGCGATGAAATAGACAATGCCGTGACGGCGGATTTCAACACTTCCAGGATTCTTGACGGAAGCAATGCCAGACTCGTCGTCAGGAATGCATCTTCAGGCCGTGAAATATTGAACATTAACCTTCCTTGGTTCCTCTCCCTCCAAGCAATCGGAGAGCACAGGGCAGAATGGACCAACCAGGAATATCTTGACCGGCAGGATGAATATTCCATGACTTTCTTCATAGACGGAGCCACCTGGATGGAAACTAAAATAGTGGTCAACGGATGGGTGCTTTCCCTCCAGGACATAGATTTCAGTAAATAATATAATATCGGGATTGTTTGTGAAACGGATATTATCATGCAAGATTAGGAAAGCGGGCATATTCATGCTTGCGGCCATGCTGTTATGCACTACGTCTTGCATATACGACGAGATCACTGAAGATGCGCCACCGCATTCGGGCGATGGAAAAGCCTATATACGCATCAAGGTTGGCTTCAAGGATGGGAACGCCATGAAGACCAGGACTTATGAGCCGAGCTATGAAGATGAAGACAGCGAGCGCAAGGTATCCGGGTTCAGAGTTTTCCTGGTTAAGAAGGACGATCCGTCGGCAGAGGTGGTAGAGCTGAAGGACCTTCCGATGCTCGACGAGACTACCACCAAGCCATTCGAGATAGACCCGGCTTACACTCATGGCTACCTGGCCTACATCGTGGCAAACGCAGGCAGCATTGAACCGAAGACCACCTCAGGGAATGATTTCCGAGGCGAGTACGCATTGACGGAATCAGGATGCGCCAAGGTCTGGGAGCCTAATCATTTCCTCATGGTAAATGTCCGTAACCAGATTCCCGAAAAAGATGGCGAGGCTCCGTACGGGGGCGTGCCCCTTGAGATTGACGAGCCTGGGAAATACGGCATAGATAATCCTTTCACGCTAACGATCACCCTGGAAAGACTTGCGGCAAAGGTCGTGGTGAATTGCGATGCCGGCGATTACGATTTCGGCGGCCTGTACAAAGATTTTCCGGGGTTCTTCAAGGATGTGAAAATCGAGAGCGTGGCTCTCATTAATTGCGTCAACCGATTGTATCTTATTCAAAGGTGGAGAAAAGCCATCCTTTACGAGGAACAATGGGAAGATGCTTCGAAAAGTGAGAGCACTCCGGAAGGCGCTCCTTACGGATACCCATATCTGTGGTGCATAACTCCAAGCAGCGATGTGAGCTATCCGACAACCTCTGGCTACTACAACAGATTTTCTGATTTTACCGATTTCAGCTCATACTCGCTAAAACCAGAAGCCTCCGGGCGGTTTATTCCCATAGACCAGAAGACAAACAGCGTCACCATGTATTGCCTAGAGAACAATTCTCCGAACTACCTTGAATTGTGGAGCGCTTTTGATGCCTCCAGGGATGACATCGGAGACGACAACCAATGGCAGTACGCATTCGGGACGAAAATGAGGAGCCGTTGCACTGGCGTTCTTTTCAGGGTGAGGGCGAAGGTCAAGGCTGATTCTCACCACACGGGAGAAGTAATCGTGGACCCGGAAGAGGGAGAATGGACGACCAAATCGCAACTCTCCGCATCGGACGAAGATTACCAGACATTTTATTGCTACCGGAAATACGTCACTTCCAGCCTGGAGGCGCTGTTCAGAGACAATCCTAGCCTGACCGGGAAGGGACTGACGGCATCTTCTTCAGTCAAGGAACTAAGGTCTGCCGGAGTGAAGGTGTACGAGAACGGGTACATGTATTATGTCCATTGGATTACAGACATGAATTACAAATATCTGTACACTTACAAGACGGAGCCTGACGAAGCAGACGAGTTCAACGACATTGCCGTGCTCCGCAACACAAGATACGAAATCTCCGTCGGAAGCGTCAGCGAAATCGGCATGGACCTTCCAGGCAGAGAAGTCGATAATGCTGGAACCGTGATAGAAGGCAATAAATACCAGCTTTATCCTATAGTCTGGGGCGGATGGGAGTTTGATGAGGATATTCTCAATGAGCTGAGGAAGTAGAATATGAAAGTAAGCGTTTTGAATAATATTAAGGCGTTGTCCGTTGCCACGGCTACTGCTTTATTCAGCGGCTGCGTCAATGAAGAATTCTCTGAGAATAAAGGCGGCGAAGGGAATGGACAGGATGGGACGTTCACTATCAAAGCATATATCGACAATGCACCAGCGACAAGGACATCGCTTGGAGACCTCAAAGAGGACAGATACCCAGTGCTGTGGTCGGAGGGTGACAGCGTGTGCGTAATGTATCCGCAAAGCAATTATAAAGAGACTTTCTCGCTGATTTCAGGGGCAGGAACAGATTCGGCGATGTTCAAGGGGGAATACTTTGATAATGAGTACAATGTGTCGGTTCATCCTCCAGCCAATGCCACGGCATCGGTGAAAACCACCCCTGCTGAAACCATCGACGGGAAGAGATATTTTTCCAGGCTCGTAACCGTAGGGGCCTCGCTAACCAATAAACAGCCTTACAAGGAAGGCACCTTTGCCAAGGGCGTGTTCCCGATGATCGGATTCAGCGCAGACAATTATGTTTTCCGGTATGACAACGTTTGCGGCATGCTGCAAATCCCGGTCGTCGGGACGGGCAAGATATCAAAAGTCATCTTCTACGGCAATGACGGAGAACCTGTGGCGGGGAAATTCAGCGAGCAGTATAAAGTCCTGATAGAAAGGGGCAGCAGCAGGAATATCACATATTCCCCAGTCCCTCCTTCAGATTCGGAAGACCTTTCATTCACCGATAGGGCGATGACTGTCACAGACACAGCAAGAGTCATTTACATAGACTGCGGGGAGGGAATCCAGCTAGACCCAGACAATGCCACCACATTCAACATTGCCGTATTCCCCCAGACTTTCAAGAACGGCTTCTCGGTACGGTTCTTGGACGAGTCCAACGGAGGATCTTTTGAGAAAACCACTTCGCAGCCAGTCACCATCAAACGCTCCTACGTCAAGAGGATGAAAGCCGTTGAATACACGACCCCTGAGCCATTGGAACCGGCTAACTGTTTCGCAATAGACGCTGCGGGATATTACTTGATGCCGGCATATTGCATGGGCAATCGTCCAATAAGCGCAAGGCTGGACGTGGATGAAAACGGCAATTATTCCGCCACCGGCAATCCGGTCTCTGCAGCTTGGCTGTGGACAGACACCCCAGGAGCGGTAAGCGACGTGGAATATATCAAAGGAAAGGATGGCTACATATCATTCAGAGCGAACAAAGATGCCTCTGGCTATCCAATGAAAGGCAATACCGTGGTGGCTCTCTACGATACGGTAACAAAGGAAATTCTCTGGAGCTGGCATATATGGATGTCAGATTTCAAGGAAGTCGTCACGAACGGGACATGCGCCGGAGGAACCACAGAGGATGGATTCGTGTCCCAGGAGTCTAAGGGCCGGCTCGTGATAATGGACAGAAATCTCGGAGCAATCTCTGCCGACAAGGAAGATGGATGGGAGACATACGGGCTTTACTATCAGCCTGGCCGAAAGGATCCGTTCATAGGAGCAAAAGGGGCAGGTGGCACCGTGAACGTCATGTTCGAAAATAAAAGCCATCAGGATCCAGCAGTTTCAACCTATTATTCCTACGAAGACAGCCCGTTCGGGGAATATACTTCTGCCACTCGATGGAATGAGGACCTTTCTAGCGGGTGGACCTACAAGAAGGAATATGTGATCGCAGAGTACGCTAGCCACAATCCGATGTGCTTTGCCTCTTCATGGACAAAGAAAGGTGATGTTCGCTGGACGACGAAAGAGTTGAACGCCACGGAGCCTTTCGTCAGCAAAGGTGGTCACGAGGACTTCTGGAACAGAACCAAGACCATAAACGATCCTTGCCCGGCTGGATGGACTATCTTAGGAGAGAGGGGCGGTGAACTTTTCTCATTGAAGAGTAGTAAAACCATCAAAGTGACAGAACCCACCAGCTACAGCAGCAATGGCATGTTCGGGATGGAGGTGAAATTCGTTTCAGAAGGTACGACATACGACACATGGTGGCCTGCGGCAGGATTCCGAAGCGTGGATGGCCGCCTGGGCAATTTAGGCTATGGGGGATATTACTGGCACTATGACCATATTAAAGCGAATCATGGCGGCCATGGCCTGTCTTTCTCTTTGAATTCGAAGAAGGGGGAATATTCCATAGGAATCACTGGCGGACCTATCGGCAATCACGCATGCTCTGTGAGGTGCGTAAAAGCACTCCAGTCATCAGAATAGAATGCCCCATCCCCACCTGAATCCCCACACCCCGCACCAACACATCCTGCCGTCCCCCGAACCCATACATCCTGCCGGCCTCCCGAACCCATACACCCTGACTGCCTCCCGAACCCATACACCCTGCCGGCTCCCCGAACCCATACACCCTGCCGGCCCCCCGCACCAACACACCCTGCCGGCCTCCGCACCCATACACCCTGCCGGCCTCCCGAACCCATACACCCTGCCGCCTCCCGAACCCATACACCCTGCCGGCCCCCCGCACCCATACATCCTGCCGGCCCCAGCACCCATACACCCTGCCGGCCTCCGCACCCATACAATTAGGCAGATGGTGAATATGCCACAGAAGTGGCTGTGATGGCATATTCATGAATTTGCCCCACCTCCGCAGATGGGGCAAATTTGGTCAATCGGTCACCATCTGCCCTCCTGCAACGCTGACCGACTTGGCCTCTTGAGACGCCAAGAAATTTTTGGAAATCATTGTAAAAAGCATAACTTCCCATTAACTTCGTGAAACAAACAAATACGCTATGGAAGACTTTAACAAACCAAGTTCAGTCAGCGACTGCTTTCACATCTATTCAAATGGCAAAAAAGTCATAACCCTATTTCCTGAGAGAGAAGATTGCATATTCATGATGAATATGTTAGCCGTCACTTCTTATTACTGCAATGTCCGCATCCTCGTAATGCAGATTATGGAGACCCACTTCCATATTATTGCATCAGGCTCGGTGGACGGATGTTACAGGTTCAAGGGAGACCTTCTAATGAAAATCAGCAAATATCTCAACAGAGATGGCCGCAAAGCCTATTCAGTTGCCAAGTTCCAGATTTCAATGGACCCAATCAATGATGTCACGGAGTTGAAGAACAAGTTCATGTATGTTTACAGAAACGGTCTTTCTGCTGGCTTCCACTACGTCCCATGGCATTATGAATGGGGTCCTGGTGATATTTACTTCGTTAACCATGCTGAGCTTGAGAAGGCCGGAACGCCACTCAGGGCTCTGCCCAACACAGAGCAACGAAGAATTTTTCATTCGAACAAACTGATGCCTCAAGACTGGAGGTTCAACGACGAGGGAATGATAATGCCGCACAGTTACGTGGACTGGAGAAGGATCGAGAAAGAATTCTTTTCCCCTAAAACGTTTGTCGCTTTTCTCTACCAGAAGAAGGATATCATGGTGAATCTCAACACAGAACTCGCAAGAAAGCAGATCCATGAGTTGTCGGAGCGAGAAGTAAAAATGCTGGCAAAGGAATATTGCATCAATATGTTTTGCCATGGCCTTAAAGAGGCAAGCATAAAAGAACGGCTGGAGGTGGCGAAACGGCTCTGGCTCGAAAGACGGACATATTCAAAATCAGTAATAGCTCGGGCAACTCTCCTGAAACACGAAGTCGTCAACGCCATCCTCGCATGATTTTCTCGCATCGCAGGGCAGAGGCAAGCTGGGACTTACAGGCAGGCAGGGGCAAGCAGATGCCGAATGCAACGCTCGGTAGGGGCAAGCTGGGGCTTACAGGCAGGCAGGGGCAAGCAGATGGCGAATGCAACGCTCGGCAGAGGCAAGCTGGGACTTACAGGCAGGCAGGGGCAAGCAGATGGCGAATGCAACGCTCGGCAGAGGCAAGCTGGGGCTTACAGGCAGGCAGAGGCAAGCCGAGGCTTACAATTAGGCAGATGGTGAATATGCCACAGAAGTGGCTGTGATGGCATATTCATGAATTTGCCCCACCTCCGCAGATGGGGCAAATTTGGTCAATCGGGTCTCCTTCCTCCCGCTGGCTTGGCTGTCGGGAAAACTTATTCAGTTAGCCATGCTAGGGTTTCATGAAGACGAGGTGGGCGACAGAATTCGTGACATTGTCTGAGTTCCCTGACCAGGTTGCTAGGGTTTCATGAAGACGAGGTAGACGGCGGCGACCAGGAATACAAAAGCAAGCGCATGATTCCATTGCAGGTGCTGACCTTGGAATAGGATATTAGCCACCAATGCAAATACAATCAGCGAGATGCATTCTTGGATAACTTTCAGTTGGACAAGAGAAAAGGGGCCTCCGTTGCCGGAGAAGCCAATGCGATTGGCAGGCACCTGGCAGCAATATTCAAAGAAAGCTATTCCCCATGAAAATGCAATTACCCCTATCAGAGGCCAATGCGACGTGACTCCGGTCTGCTGGAGACGCAAATGACCGTACCATGCAAGAGTCATGAATACGTTGCTGCAGAATAGAAGCAGCACTGTGTACAATCCTGTCATATCAAAACAAAGGCTGGCTAAAATTGAATTAGCCAGCCTAAAAAAGCACTATCGACTGATATTACTCAGCTTTTCCGTCAGAACCAAGAACGTCCACGATCTTGTGCTCATAGAGCTTCTTCATCTCGTCGCGGGCTGGTCCCAGGTATTTACGAGGGTCGAAGACCTCCGGATGATCATGGAATACCTTGCGGATCATGGCAGTCATGGCAAGACGAGAATCGGAGTCGATGTTAATCTTGCAAACAGCGCTCTTAGCGGCTTCGCGGAGCTGCTCTTCAGGAATGCCGACCGCATCTGGAAGATTTCCGCCATATTCGTTAATCATGTCAACATATTCCTGAGGAACTGAAGAAGAGCCGTGGAGAACGATTGGGAATCCTGGAAGCTTCTTCTCAATCTCATGCAGCACGTCGAAAGCAAGAGGCGGCGGCACAAGGCGGCCTGTCTTAGGATCTCTCTTGCACTGCTCTGGCTTGAATTTGTAAGCGCCATGAGACGTTCCGATGGAGATGGCGAGAGAGTCGCAGCCTGTGCGGGTAGAGAAATCAATCACTTCCTCAGGCTTCGTGTAATGAGACTCCTCGGCAGAAACCTCTTCCTCAACGCCAGCCAGCACGCCCAGCTCAGCCTCAACAGTCACGTCGTACTGGTGAGCATAATCAACGACTTTTCTAGTGAGAGCGATGTTGTCCTCGTAAGGGAGGGAGGAGCCATCGATCATGACTGATGAGAAGCCGAAATCAACGCAGCTCTTGCAGAGCTCGAAAGTGTCACCGTGATCCAAGTGAAGCACGATTTGCGGGTGCTCCCATCCAAGCTCTTTTGCATATTCAACTGCTCCCTGTGCCATGTAGCGCAGAAGCGTCTGGTTGGCATAGTTACGAGCTCCCTTGGATACTTGAAGAATCACAGGAGACCTCTTTTCCGCCGCAGCCTGGATGATAGCCTGAAGCTGCTCCATGTTGTTGAAATTGAATGCTGGAATGGCATAGCCACCTTTCACGGCCTTTGCAAACATTTCTCTGGTGTTTACCAGGCCAAGATCTTTGTAAGAAACCATAATTCTATAATGATTTAGAAAATTTTCCGCCCTTATCTGGCTTCAAAAGTTATGCAAAAATAGTGAATTTTAACTAAATGATTCCAATATTTTTTTGCTTAACCGCCAAAGCTGACAACATACGAGCCAGCCAGTCTCTGCTAGCGAGCTCTGACTTGCCTTATTGCGACACGGCAATATGCTTCTTTGGACGCTTATGATGCTGAATTTGCGCAAAGAGTAGGATTAAAAACATTTTTCCCCTATCTTAGGATGGAAATTTGTTGGCACAAAACATTATGACACATGATATTTGCTTGCTCGCCCTTCATGCCTAACTACATATTAATTGACAACACAATAGCATAGACCAATCATTTTTAGTTCATAAACGCCAGACATGTTAACCATCATCAATCACCAGAGATGCATTATGATGTGCATTTTTTTGCTCATAATGCCAAGCATCATTTCATTTGGGCAGGACAAGCCCCAGACCATCAATTGTTCCGGACGGATAACCGAAGAGAATGGCACTCCCGTGATAGGGGCTTACATTCTCCAGGAAGGCACGCAGAATGGAACCATAAGTGACGCATATGGCAATTTCTCAATTATGGTACCATCAGGGGCCAGCTTGTCAATCTCCTGCATAGGGTATAAGAATCTGACCATTGCTGCCTCAGCCGACATGAGAATCACGATGAAAGTCGATTCTGAAGAACTGAACGAAATCGTGGTCGTCGGATACGGAACTTCAGTAAAGAAGGACCTTACGACTTCCGTGGTCAGCGTCCGAAGCAAAGATTTCCTGCAGGGTGCCACCAATGATGCCATGCAAATGATAGACGGCAAAGTCGCTGGTGTGACGATTAGCAGCACTGCGGCAGCCGACCCTAACTCATCTTCAAGCATTCAGGTTCGTGGAGCAGGTTCATTCCAAGCCGGTAACTCACCTCTGATCGTCATAGATGGAATGCCGGGCGGAGACCTGAAGAACCTTGCGCAACAGGACATCGAGTCCATCACTGTGCTGAAAGATGGCAGCGCCGCAGCCATCTACGGTTCAAGAGCCGCAAACGGCGTCATCCTCATCACTACCAAACAGGGAAAGCCAGGCAAGACCAGCATTTCCTACGATGGCTATGTTGAGCATGACTTCATTGCCGCCAAGCCTGATGTCCTAGGCAAGAATGAATATCTTGAAAAAGTCAACGGCGCCATAGACCATGGCTCGAACACCGACTGGTATGACTCGCTCTTGAACAAGGACAATTTCGGGCATAACCATGACCTTTCCATCTCAGGCGGAAGTGAATCTACAGTATTCAGGATGTCTGCTAACTACCGCGACAAGGAAGGCTTGGACATAGACTCCAAGAGGGAGGAATATGGATTCAGAGGCAATTTCAAGCAGACGACCCTGAAGGGATTTCTGGAAGTATCCGGCAACTTTTCCTATCGCATTGCCAACACTCACGACTGTCCTGACTATGGGGCATTCAAAATGGCTCTGCAACAGAATCCGACCTACGATCTGCAATCCGACGAGATGGGCTACAGCGGCTACAACTACAACCCATATAATTCGTTGAAAAACCATTCTATCAAAGATAAATACCAATATTCTACAATCGACCTTAATTTCAGGGTAAATTTAACAAAAGATCTCTATGCTGAATTAAAGATAGGACGTCAGTCCGTAGGGCAGAACAGATACGAGTATTACAACAAATTCTCTCGGGACTGCGTTGAGAATAACTACGATGGACATGCCCAGATCAACAGATACGACAGCGTAGACTGGACATCCGAATTCACTGCCAACTACAATTTCAAGATCCAAGACAAACATGATTTCAAACTCATGGCTGGGTACTCATTCCAGAAATTCGACGACTATGATTTCAGCGCCGAAAACAGGGATTTCCCGACTGACGTGTTCAATGTATGGAACCTAGGCGCAGGAAGCTATAATAAAGTTCAAGGGCGCAACGGAATGTCTTCCAACAAGAGTCAGGAAAAAGATGTCGCCTTCCTAGGCCGATTGAATTACAATTTCGATGATTTGGTTCTTTTCACCGGGTCCCTTAGGCATGAAGGCAATTCTAAATTCGGCAAGGACAATAAATGGGGACTTTTCCCAGCTGCATCGGCAGCGTTACGCCTGTCCCGCTTGAGTTTCTTTAGCGACATCGAGCAGATCAACGACCTGAAACTCAGAGTCTCTTACGGAGTCACAGGCCGCTCAGGCTTCTCAAGATACATCTCTCTTGCCAAGTACACAGGCTTTGGAATGTACTGGAGCGACACATACGGGAAGTTCATTATGGGTTACGGCCCAGGCAACAACCCTAACAAAGACCTGAAATGGGAAAAGCAAATCTCATACAACCTGGGAGTAGATTATTCTTTGTTCGATTACAGGCTCTCCGGAAGCCTCGACGTGTTCTTGCGTCAAGGCAAGGATCTGATCAGCGACTATTCGGTCCCTCTGCCGCCATATCTCCATTCGTCCATCACGACCAATGTAGGCACGACGCAGTCAACAGGCTTCGAATTCACTGCTAACTGGACAGCAGTCAAGAAGAAAGATTTCAACTATTCTACTAGCCTGACATTCTCTTACATGAAGACAAAGCTCAAAAAATTCTCCAATAAAGATTATAAGCTTTCCTACATGGAAGGAAGCGGATTCCCTTCTCCAGGGAATCCGGGATCTGCCCAGCGCCTGAAAGACAATACGGAAATAGGCACATACTACATGTCCCGCTATGCAGGAGTCGATGACAGTGGAAACATCTTAATATGGGAAGACGGGGAAATTGGAGGCACCAAGAAGCTTGGCTCCGATGCCGACGAGACAGACAAAGTCTATCTGAACTGCTCTGGGGTTCCGAAGTGGGAAGCAGCTTGGGGCAACTCATTTACTTACAAAGGATTCGACCTATATATTTTCTTCCGTGGCAAATTCGACTATAAAATCATGAACCAGTACGAAATGTACTATGGCCTCCAAGTGACCTCTGGAGACAACAAACTCAAGTCTGCCTATAAGAAGAATGCCCACATCAAGGGTCCGAAGCTGATGTGCGACTACGATGGTTTCCTCCAGAATGGCGATTACATACGCCTGGACAACGTAACCCTCGGTTATAGCCCTAAGCTGAAAACCGACTGGATCTCCAACCTCAGGGTGTACGTGACGATGAAAAACCTATTCACGATCACTGAATATACTGGACTGGACGTGACAAACGTCAACACAAATGGCATCTGGCCTGGCATCGGCGGCATGGAAGTTTATCCATCAGCGCGCAGCCTGACCTTCGGCGTTCAAATCACTTATTAATCAATTCGAGCCAATATGAAAGCAATGAATATATTCAAAATTTCCGTGCTGGCAGGCCTCTTGACCTTGGTTTCATGCACAGACTTGGACGAGAAGCTGTATTCTCAGCTAGCAAAAGATAATTATTATGTCGACCAGCAGTCAGTTGAGGCTGCCGTCCTCAGAGCCCACGAACATGGAGACAACGTTTGCTGGAGAGGCTCCATATTCCTACTCGAAGAACTTACAGCCGACCAATTCGTCTGGACTCAGAAAGGCCGCCACGGCTACGATGACGGACAGTGGGACCGCCTGCACAGGCACACTTGGAACTACATACAAGGTGATGTCAATGGAGCCTGGGAAGGCGCATTCCAAGGAGTGTCACAATGCAACGTGGTTCTTCGAGACTTCAACAATGTAGATTTCCGAAGCATCGGAGTGAGCGAAGAGCTTGAAAAGTCATACAAGGCCGAGCTTCACGTGCTCAGGGCATGGTACTACTATTTCCTTCTGGATTTGTTCCGTAACGTCCCTATCGCTACTGAAGAATATGGCGAAACGGAACTTGTGCCTCAAGGCACAGCCAAGGAGCTGTTCGATTTCCTGGTTAAAGACTTAACTGCATCCATCCCTGATCTTCCGAAGCAGAAACGCCTCTCGCGCTGGACCCAGGCACCTGCGGCAGCCCTTCTTGCCAGGCTCTACCTCAATGCTCAGGTCTACGTCGGAGAGGATCACCTAAGCGACTGCATCAAAATCTGCGAAGACATCATCAACGGAGCCTATGGGACCTACAGCCTGGACGCCGACTATCGTGGTCCGTTCAGCTCAGGGATTGACGGCTACGAGTCGCCGGAGAATCTTTTCGAGTTCAAACACCAATACGGCGAGCTTCAGCAATACACGTGGTGGGACCATGCTTCGCATTACAAGGCGAATATGTATCTCGGTGCCAGCGGAGGCGGATGGAATGCCATCCTCATGCAGCCTTCACGAGACCTGCAAGGGAATATCTATGACATTGAGAGCGGCCTTGGCAATCCGTACGAGAGTTATGCCGCAACCGATGTGCGCCGCACTCCTTTCAGGGTACACGCAAAAGACGAGAAAGGATTCAGGTACGATGGCTACTTCCTGATGGGACTCATGCGTTCCGTCAACAGTTCAGGAGATGGCTACATTGACTATGATCTCTCTTACCTGAATGCCTCTACTAACGTCAACGGGCAGGAAGAATGGAGTGGCTCTCCGCTTGTGTTCGTAGACCAAGTAGGCAGATTTTCCGAAGATCCTGCGGTAAAAGCCCTTGACCAGAGCGGCAAGGCCAATCTGCTCATGGAAGTCGCCAAGCGTGGCTATTTCATCACGAATGCGACAGAGGTTACAAGCAAAGGCAGCGACGTACACCCAGAAGATAACGGTTCGAATGTGTTTCTCGGAGAGGAGAATTCAGGAATTCGATTAAATAAATTCCCATATCTTCCGGAAGTGACTGGTCAGTTCCGCAGTCAGTGCACTCCGGAAGTGAGGCTCGCCGAGATTTACTTCACGCTCGCCGAATGCTACTACCGGAAATCCAATAAGGCCAAGGCTTGCGAACTGCTTGATGCCGTACGCAAGCGTTACTTCTCGGATGCAGACTGGCCAAGCCAGAGCTATGTGCAGCACCCAGACAAGCTTACTGACATTGAGTTCGTAAGAGAATGGGGCAGGGAATTCATTGGTGAGCGTCGCCGCAGGATCGACTTGGTGCGCTGGGGAATGTTCGGCAAGGCATGGTGGGCAAAAGCCGACGACTCCACGATTGGCGACAACAAGGAAAGGTCGTACTTCCCTATTCCTCAAAGACAGCTGAATGCCAATCCGAATCTCAAGCAGACGACCCCTGGGTGGGAAAGTGCCAGCACCTTTGTGGGGCAAGGAAGGTCTCTCCGCACACGTCGCAGGTCCTCTCCTGAGTCTGGAGATGCAAATTGGTGGCTTCGCGCAGCCTGCTGATAAACTCCGTGACTGCGCGTCGCTGATAGGAATCCGCCAGCGTAAGCACTGACGTAGGCAGCATGATCTTCTCTTCCAGAGCGATTCTTACGATTCCGCGCACAGCAAGCGTTGCCGCATCGGGCAGTATGCTGACCCACCGGTTGCTGTTCACCATATATATTATATGCGACAAATCGTCAATTTCTACCGCAGGCCGCACCTCGATGCCTAGCCTTTGGGCCTCATCGTCAATACGCTGACGGATATAGAGGTTGTCCGAAGGAAGCACGAGAGGATGCAACGCAATCTGGCTCAAGTTAATCGATGTCTTGCTGGCAAGAGCATTGTGTTCTGCGACGATTGCGCACAGGCGTGATGCAAATAGCGGACGACAGTCTATGTCAGGCTCCTCGGCATCCGGCTTGAACGTCATTGCCAAGTCAATGGAGTGCTGGCGTAACAGTTCTGGCAGCATCGGAGCGGCCGTCTGGTGTATACGTAGCTGAACCTGCGGGTAGCTTCTGTTATATTCCGTAAGCACATCGGTCAGAAGGGACGACAGACCGAGTCCCGAAGCCAATCCGATGTCGACGCTTCCGCCCTTGAGTTCACGTTGGTCGGCAAGCCGCTGGAGCCCTTGCCGAGCATCGTCGAGGATTCTGTGCGCATCTTGAAGAAACATCTGCCCCTCAGCGGTGAGCTGAATATGCTTGCCCATACGGTGGAAAAGCGGCATGCCTAATTCTATCTCCAATTGCTTCACCTGCTGAGAAAGGGTGCTCTGCGCCACATTCGACAGCCGCGCCGCCTCGGTAAAACTTAGCATAGTAGCCGCATTAACAAAATATCTCAATTGCCTTATCTCCATATTCGTTTCATTTGCACATTGCAAACATAAGACTTTTATCTCACATTCATCGGAATTTTCGATAGATAACATAGAAATTATCCGTAAATCTCACGTTCGGGGCTTCGATAAGATGTCTATCTTCGCAGAGGAAATTAAAGATAAACGAATATGAGCGAAAAAATAACAAAGGAAATGATCGTTG
This sequence comes from uncultured Bacteroidales bacterium, assembly GCA_900316045.1. Taxonomy (GTDB): domain Bacteria; phylum Bacteroidota; class Bacteroidia; order Bacteroidales; family UBA932; genus Cryptobacteroides. The sequence continues at coordinate 39,286 of ONBM01000003.1, forward strand.
GCGACATTGTCGCCGATAACTTCAACAGGGCAAAGGTTTTCGAACATTTAGGCATCGACTACTGCTGTGGTGGCAAAATCACATTGGAAGAAGCCTGCCGGAAAAAGGACCTCGACCCGGACAAGGTAATTGCGCAAATTGAAACTCCAGTCGCCGAGGGCGACGCACCAAACTTCTCGGAATGGCCGTTAGACCTGCTTGTGGATTATGTATTGAAGAAACACCATCGCAATTTCCACCTGCATCATGAGGAATTGCTAAGCCTCGTCAAGAAGGTAGAAAATGCCCATGGCGAGCATCATCCTGAGCTCCACGAGGTACGCAAAGCAGTGGAAGAGTCGTTCGAGGAACTTGACAGCCACTTCGCCAAAGAGGAACAAGTGCTCTTCCCTCAGCTCTACGAAATCTATGCTGCCCATGAGGAAGGCCGCCAACCAGCACCTTTCCACTGCGGATCCATATTCTATCCTATCCAGCAGATGATGCTAGAACACGACGCTACGGGTGAAACATGGCATCATATTGCTGACATCACCGAAAACTTCACGACGCCGACCGACGGTTGCAATTCCTACCGCCTGATGAACCAGCAGCTCTTCCAGTTCTTCAACGATCTCACAGAGCACGTCGCTATTGAGAACAATCTCATCTTCCCAGGCTTCATCAAGATGGAACAGGAAGGAGCATGACAGGATTCGACTTAGCAAAGCGCCAGGCCAAGAAACCAGAGATAGCCGATTATTTATTATAGACTAAAAATATGATTGAAATGGAAAATCAAATGTTTTGTTACCAGTGTCAGGAGACCGCCTTCGGCACAGGATGCGTGTTACGCGGAGTATGCGGCAAGCAGCCTGCCACGGCTCATATCATGGATTTGCTGCTCTTCACCCTCAAGGGCGAAGGCATAGCCGCCACTGCCCTGCATGAGAAAGGCATAGACGTTCCAGAAGAGGCAGACAACGTTTTGGTAGACGGACTGTTCGCCACCATTACCAATGCCAACTTCGACAACGATGCCATCAGTCGCAAAGTGACTGCTGCTCTGAGACTCAAAGACAGCCTTGTGGCTCTTGCTAAGGAGAACGGCGTGGAGTTGCCCGACACAGAGGCGTTAAATCTAAGCGTGGCACCTTCCGACTATGAGGCAAAAGGGCGCAAGGTTGGCGTGCTCAAAGAGGAGGACACGCACCGCAGATCGCTTAAGGAACTGACCATGTATGGCCTCAAGGGGATGGCAGCCTACTATGAGCATGCTGCCAGATTGGGACACACAGACCGGGACATCATCCGCTTCATGGAGCGTGCATTGGCTACGATAGCTTCCACGACAGTATCAGATAGCGACCTTCTCTCCCTAGTCTTAGAGACAGGCAGCTACGGAGTGAAGGCCATGGCATTGCTCGACAAGGCCAACACAGACGCCTATGGACAGCCAGAAATTACCTCAGTGAACATTGGCGTCGGCAAGCGTCCTGGCATCCTGATATCCGGACACGACCTCTGCGACATTGAACAACTGCTCGAACAGACTAAGGACAGCGGCGTGGATGTTTACACCCACGGAGAAATGCTGCCTGCGCACTACTATCCACGATTGAAGAAATATTCCCACCTGGTAGGCAACTATGGAAATGCCTGGTGGAAACAGCGTGAGGAGTTCTCTCACTTCAACGGCCCTATCATCTTCACTACCAATTGCATCGTGCCGCCTACGGCATCTGCCAGCTACAGCAATCGTGTCTTCACAGCCAATTCTACAGGCTATCCAGGCTGGAAGCATATTCCTACGGATGCCAACGGACGCAAGGACTTCTCCGAGGTGATAGCTCTCGCCAAGCAGTGCCAGGCTCCTGAATCGCTGGAGCAAGGACACATCGTTGGAGGATTTGCCCACCATCAGGTCGTGGAGCTCGCCGACAAGATCGTAGAGGCAGTAAAAAGTGGTGCCATCAGGAAGTTTGTAGTGATGAGCGGATGCGATGGAAGGATGAAGAGCCGTGACTACTACACAGAATTTGCCAAGGCTCTGCCTCATGATGTAGTGATCCTGACTTCAGGTTGTGCCAAATACAAGTACAACAAACTGAATCTAGGAGACATCAACGGCATCCCGCGCGTGCTTGATGCTGGACAGTGCAACGACAGCTACTCATGGGTCGTCGTTGCTCTCAAGCTCAAGGAAATTTTCGGCCTGAACGATGTCAACGACCTGCCTATCGCCTTCAACATAGCATGGTACGAGCAGAAAGCCGTCATCGTGCTGCTCGCACTGCTCAGCCTCGGCATCAAGAACATTCATATCGGTCCGACTCTGCCAGCATTCGTGTCACCTGAACTGCTCCAAACCTTGCAGTCAGCATTCGGCCTTGGCACCATCACCACGGTGGATGACGACATAAAGACGATGGTTGGATAATTATCTAAGCGAGGGTTCTGCCTTGGCAGAAAACATACGGGCTCGATCCTCGCTTGTTTTGTAGACGATAATGTCCCCCGCTGCGGCTCCTTCATAACTTTTTACGATTCGGATGCAGACGGGGGCTTTTCGTCCATCATTTCCTTAGGGGATTTGCCAAATTTCGCCTTAAATTTCTTGCTGAAATATTTTGCGTCTCCAAATCCCACTGAGTAAGCAAGTTCCGATACCCTCATCTTGTCTTTTTCTTCCATTATCAGCTTGTATGCAAGCGTAAGCCTGGCATTCAGGATAAAAGCATTCGGGGTAAAACCGGTCAGGCTCTTCAGCTTCTCTGTCAACACTGTTCGAGAGACGTTCATGGCATCGACAAAATCCGTCTGGCTGAATTCCGAATCTGCAATATGGTCATTCACTACATCAATAGCGTGCTGAAGGAATTTCTTATCGGTGGATGTATAATCAATGTCTTTCACTTCGAAGACAAGTTGCTTGCGGAAATCAGCGCTTTTGTTCTCCTGCTTCTTTATCAGATTCATAATCATGGCAGAGAGCACAAAGAAATTGCAAGGCTTCGTCAGATAGCCATCTGCGCCATGCTTGTAACCCTCGATGCTTGAAGAATCATCCTTTTTCGCAGTTAATAATATTACAGGGATATGGCTGAATTCAACATGTTCTTTAATATATGAACATAGGTCTAGCCCACTCATGCCAGGCATCATCACATCTGCGACAACGACATCTACATTTTTGCTGCTCAATATTTCTATAGCCTCTTCTCCGCTTTTGCAAGTCAAGACATTGAAGCGTTTCGACATTATCACCGTGAAAAGTTCAGTTATGTCATCATTATCGTCGACGCAAAGCACGGTATGATCATCACATTTAATTGCCGGCTCATTGATAGTTAGCGCAAGCGGGAGGTTCGCCTTCCCAACAGGAGCGTCGTCTATCTCATCTGCACTGTAAGAATTTCGTCCGATAGGAATGGTAAACATGAACCTGTTCCCGACGGTCTCGTTGCTTTCAACATCAATACTTCCTTTATGGATAGAAACGAGAGACTTGACAAGGGACAAGCCGATGCCAGTCCCTATTGTATTAAAGTTACGATAATCTCCTTCATAAAAACGGCGGAAAAGGCCAGATATTGTCTTAGGAGTCATCAATTTCCCACCATTTGCGCACGATACAAGAAGTTTGTCGCCATCAAGAAGTCTTGCCATTATTGAAATATTTCCTTTAGATGGAGTGTATTTCACGGCATTCGAGATCAGATTATAGATGATTTTATCCATTTTGTCCGGATCGAACCAGCCGATGATGGAAGTCGGGTCGGAAGAATAAGAAATCGTCAGGTCATGTTTTCTGATCAGAGGGATAAACGCCTCGACACATTGCCCTATGAACTCTGCGACATCATTCCTAGATACCTTTATTTTAAGGTTGTCAGTTTCTACCTTCCTGAATTCAAGGACCTGCTGAACCAGACGAGTCAGCCTGATGGCATTGGTCGTCATTATCTGGGCAATGCTTTTCTCCTTTTCTGTCTTCGGCTGAAGACTTTCGATCGAAGCCAGTATGATACTCAGGGGCGTAAGGAATTCATGCGACACATTAGTGAAGAAACGAAGCTTTGCCTGATTAACCTCATCGGCCTTCTGCTGGTTCACTTGGTCGATTATCATCTTCCGTCTAAGCTTCAGGCGAGAACGGATCAAGGCTACAGAAAGCGATAAAGCTGTCGCGAATGCAAGGATGTATAAGGAAATCGCCCACCACGTGAGCCATGGATTAGGCAGAATCTTTATATCAAGCGTCTTGATGCCGCTGCTATGCATGCTGCCCGTCCTTGTGCCATATACCTCGAAAACATATTTTCCAGGCTTCAGACCATAGAACTCCGCAACGTTACGGCTGCCATTCACAATCATCCATACTTCGTTTCCACCGCCCACGGATTTTCTTAACCTGTAATGATATATGTCTCCGGATGGATTCTTAAAATCGAACAAAGAGAATGAAATGCTGATGTCATTATGATGACGGTCAAGCGTTATTCTGTCTATGTAGTTTATGTCTGTCCGGAAGATATTTTTCTTTTCATCCCGAAGCGGATTGCCATTCCTGAACGATATCTTATTCACGAACAGATCAGTAAAAGAGATGTCACATTCTGCGGCAGAAGAATCTGTCCGCAGGCATGGCAGAAGCACGATTCCTTTTGACGTTCCAAAGGCCATTTCATCCGTATCCTGCATGTAAAGGGATGCATTCCGGTTAAAGAAACCTGATTCCTGCCGCCCGGAGATGTCCCAATAACAAATGGAACTGAATATGTCATCTTCATCAGCAATGAATGAAACAGCAGAACTGTTCGTAGTCACCCAGATGCGGCCATGAGGATCTTCTGCGATGTTGTTCACACCAGCGCCATCGAGAAACACGAATCCAGAGACCTTCTCAAGTTTGCCAGACTGTGGATTCCAGCGATAGAGCCCGTTCCACATCGAGCCGGCCCATACTCTGCCCGCAGAATCGCAAAATATTGAGTTAAACGCCTTTAAATCGTTATTGTCTTCTGGAAAATACGTACTGATCTTGCCCTCTTGCAAGCTGACCCTTATCACGCCATCGTAATTCGTGGCCATCCACACATCGCCATTCTTATCTACTGACATGTCCAGAACTTTGTAATTAGGGTTTTGCGACTCAGACCCTAGCAGTTCTGACAATGTGACTACGCTGTCTGGCTGTTCCATGATGAACACTCCGTTCCTCGTGCCTATCCAAACATCGCCCTCATGATCCATGGCCAAAGAATGGATGCAGTCCTCTTCCATATTTTTGGCCGTCGTTGAAGATATTACTTGAGCAGTTCCTTTAGTCTTGTCATAAATCCACAACCCTCCATTATAACTTGCGAAATATATCTTGGAGGAATCAGAACTAGAGACGATATCATCGACGGTGCTCGTATTCAAGAATCCAGTGAAAGCCGGCATATCAGCATAATTCCGGAAATTTCCTGTCTTTTTGTCATAGCATATCATGCCGTGGCCGGCTATTCCTAGCCAGAAAATGTCTTGGCTCTCTCTGAATATGCTACGGACCGAGCTGGTTTTATATTCATTCTGAACTTTGCCAAGTGGGATAGTGCAAATATATTCTGAGCCATTTTCCACTTTGCACACACCTCCGCCTAGCATGCCTAGCCACATTGTGTCATCGCTTGTCCGAAGAATAGAATTCACCTCGTTGTAAGGGAGAAGCCCATATCCCCTCTCAGGATAAATGTTCAAGAAAGAATCTTTGCCGGACAATGAATCATATATGCTGAGACCGCTTCGCGATCCTATCCATATTCTGCCGGACGGATCTTCATCGATGTCATAAATGATATTGTCCATCAGCGAATTGCCATTGTGCTGGTCATGCGAGAATGTAGCGTAGGAAAAGGTTCCATTTAATATTTCTTCCCGACCGATGCGCAGCAAGCCACGCCCCCAGGTCCCGACCCAAAGATTCCCCTTCCTGTCCTGATGCAAGACATACGCTTCACTCAAATCTCCCGAAGTGTAGGAATAGAGCTTTCCTTCTTGCAGCACATATTTGAAAAGGCCTGTGTTCCATGACGTAATCCAAAGGTTTCCGTTGTCATCAAGCAACAAGTCAATAATATCCGTAAGGGACTTCCGATTTGAGCATGACAAATCTATTTTTACGAACTCATCTTTATCTGCATCCTTCCTGAATACCCCCTTGTCACTACTTATCCATATTCTCCCCGAAGAATCCTTGACAAGGTCAGTCACATTGATGTGGTCAACAGCCTGATCATGGATGCGTGAAATCACCCCCGTATTCTTGTCAAGCTTCAGCAAGCCTCTCTCGGTTCCGATGTACAGGCAATGGTGCGTATCCTCAAGCACGACATGCAGATAACCGCCCAGAGACTCTTCATTATCTCCTTTCACGGGCCATGTTATAGAATTATAGCCATCGTAACGCACCAGGCCGCTGTATGTAACAATCCAAATGAAGCCGTCGTTATCCTGATACAGACTAGCGACCTCATCTGAAGGCATCTGCGAATTGAGCGGATGGAATATGAAATCCGACATCGCAGCCCGCGCAAAGCACGGGAAAGCAATCGACAGGAAAAACGATATTACAATCCGTACACATTTCATGTCACGACAAGACTTATGTCCCGCAACCAATGGACAAAAACACTAGCATTGCGGAACTGAAAGTCAAATATAGCATTTTTTATTCCCACCCGTCATTCTGGACCAGGTTTCCATTCTTGTGCAATTCAACTTCCGAGATCGGATACCAATACATCTTGTCATTCCAATATCGGTTCTGGACAAGATTCCTTACTACGGAATAATCCTGATCTCCAATTTTAGTGATGGTGATGCCATAGATTTCTTTAGTGCTTTCACCGATTTTCCACCGGCGTAAGTCCCAGAAACGATGACCCTCAAAACACAATTCAACCCTTCTCTCATTTCGTAATCTCATCCGGAATTGATCCACAGGCAAATCGGAAGGTATCTCCGGCATAGAGTATGCCGCACGAATCAGATTGACTGCCGACCTTGGGGAAAGGACATACCTGACGCCATGAAAAACTCCTGTGAAATCCGGATTCTTCGTCCCCTCGAAAAGTGCCTCTGCGTAATTCAGATAGACCTCCTGAACTCTCAGCAAGGGATAAATGTGAGGATAGCTATTCACATTGCCGGTAGTCAGGCTTGTTGCCTCCTGAATGAACTTCCGGAGATAGAATGATGTCGGAGAGGCATTCTCCTTCGGAAGACCATTGTTCCCTCCCGTATATGACTCAATAACTGAACCCTTGAACGAGTCTCCGTTCGAAAGAATGTCCCTTGCCAGCCGCGGATCCCTTTTTGAAGCATCCAGCAAGGCTTCTTTATTAGCGTCAAAGTCAAATGGAGTGCCATCCGCCATGTTAAAGGCCTCAACGAGATTCAAGCTTGGGCATATTCCCGAATTCCCACCTTCATATCCGGCCGGGAAGTTATTGGACTCAAAATTATTCGATGCAGCTTCTCTGATGCCGAAAATGAGGTCTTTTGCCTCAGCATTGAACTGCTGGCGGACAACGCCGTACTGAAGGCTTTTGCGGTTGGCGTCAATGAAATCAAGAGCAGCTTCTGCCGCTTTTGCATATTTAGAGGCATCGCCACCAGGGTTATTCAGAGGACTGGCAGCATAAAGCAGCAATCTTGCTCGGGCAGCAAGGGCAAACCCTTTCGTAACGCGCCCGATCTCGGAATAATAAGTATCGGAATATGAATCCGGGAGATGTTTTGCGCAATCTTCCAACTCATTCGCAATCCATTCCACGGCTTTGTCGTATTCAACGGGTTCCAGGCTGTTAACCTCGGAGACAGAGTAAGTTTTATCTGCGATGACTATTCTTCTGTATCTCTTAAGAAGCTCCATATGGAACCAGGCCCGCAAGGCTCTTGCCTCGTATGGATAATTCTTTAGCTGGGCAAGGTAAATTCTGTAGCGTTCATCCCATCTGGCGATATCAAAATCTTCAGGGCAATTCTCAAGCAGATAGTTGGCTGCTCTGATCGCTGCATAGTAATGACTCCACTGGTCGTCTACCACCTCATTGGCAGACCAGCTGCCATCATAATAGCTCTTGCACACGTCTGGTGAATCCGCATACACCGCATCATCGCTTGCGCATTCCTGAAAACTTGCAAAGCCGGACTGAAGATAGCCGTAAACATTTGTCATGACTTCTTTCACTTGGGAGAAATCGCTAAACTGATACTCCTTTGAGTGATACTGCGATTCGTTCAGATCCAAGTCGCTGCAAGCAGCAAAGGCGAATGCCACGCATCCAATCGCCAATGACACAAGTCTATATGTCTTCATTTTCATAATTCATTTAGAAATTCACATTGACACCGATTGAATAGGTTCTCGCTGTAGGATAGGCGAAGCTGACGGCCTCCGGATCGAGAATCTTAACATCATCAATAGAAAAAAGATTATTGCCCCGCATGAAAATCCTAACATTTTCAAGCTTCCACTTGTCTACGATACCATGCGGCAGGTTGTAGTAAAGCTCCATCTCACGGAGCTTGAGAAACCATCCGCTCTCAGTCCACAGACTGCTAGGAAGGTAATTATTCTTATTATCGAGCGTCGTCAGCCTTGGGTATCTCGCTCTTGTGTCCGCAGGCGTCCAATAGTTCTCCAGATAATGCTTCGAAATATTCTTATCTCCATTGTACAGCGGCTGGTAAATGCTGGCGAGACTGGTAGAAATAGTATAGCCATCCGTTCCTTGAAACCAAGCATTGAAACCTATTCCTTTCCAATCAAGCCCCAACTGGAAACCATAATAGATTTCTGGCAGATTTGACTTAAGCTGCCATGAACAGTCATAATTGTCAATCTTGCCATCTCCGCTCAAATCCTTGTATTTCACATCCCCGGGCTGCACTGAAGCAAATGTGCTGGCAGGGACATCCGGAAGCAGATTGCCAGAAGCATCGAAATCCGATTCCTGATAGAAACCATCAGCGACAAGCCCGTAGAATTGTCCGATAGAATTTCCTCGCCTGGTAAGATATGGATAAGGATGATAAATCTCATCTATCTTTGTTATCTTGTTGTGAGCATAAGAAATATTACCCTTGACATAGTAAGACAAATTGGCGATTTGCTTCTTCCAGCCAAGGGACAGTTCAATGCCATAATTTTTCGTTTCACCGTTGAAAGCATCGGAGACGCCGATTCCAATTACCTCAGACAGGGTGTTGACAGCAGATGTGCGGAGGTTAGTCCGTTTATTATAGAACCCGTCAACTTCTCCGGAGAGACCGTGCAACATTTCAAATTCTACTCCTATGTCACTTTTCATATCCAATTCAGGCTCAACTCCTGTTGATGGAAGGGCGCCTTCGGTCGCTCCTGAAAGCGTCGTCGGGGAAACGAATATATACCCGAGCCCTGAGCCGTTAAACTGGACGTCCATGTCATAATCCAGGTTCGCATCCATGCCCACAAGGCCGATAGACCCTCTCAGTTTCAAGAAGTCCACGAAATCAACGTTTTTCATGAAACCTTCCTTTGAAAGCACCCAGCCCAGAGAAAGAGCCGGATACAGACGAAACTTATCGCCCGAAGGCATGAGGCTGCTACCAGAATATGAAGCAGTGACGCTTGCAAGGTATTTGCCTGAATAGTCGTAATTACCAGAGAGGATGTAGTCGTGATGCACCCATGAATTATTCGCCCCCGTGAGCGTACGCTTTTCTCTATTGAATATGAATGCTGCATTGAGATGATTATTTCCAAAATATCTCTCATATCCTGCCTTGCCCCAGACAGTCAAATGCATGAATTGATATGAGAGAGAACTTGAGAAATTCATTTCAGTATCGTTACCATATTGATTAAGAGAATAGTCGTCTATGCTGCCATCGGAATTATATATCGGAGAGAACACGTAATACCTATTTGAATATCTTTTGACGTCTGATATATCAGCTGAGTTGTCATACGATATCCTTGCCTCTACGTTCAAGCCATTCAGCACCATTCCTAGATTCTGGCGAATCGTCATGTCTGCCGATAGCATTCTGGAGAATGTGCAGTCCGTTCCGGTGCCTAAGATGCTCTGAACAGGATTTTCAAACTTCGCAGACTTGGCCCATATATCATTGAATTTGACCGGAAAACCTATTGACGGGGCAGCATACATTGCTGATAAGTCAGTTCCATTGACAGGGGATGTCTGTTGCTGGATGCGAGCCGCAAGATTCACCAGAACCTCGGTCGTCGGAGTGATGACGACATTTAGATTCGAACGAACTTTCAGGGCATCGTAGGCATTCTGGGCATTCAAGCCATCACGCAAGCCTGTATTTTTGAAAAATCCCCTATTGCTTCGATAATCCGCATACACGAAAAACTTTGCAAGACGGGACGAGCCATCCATAGAGATGTGAGCATCATTACTGAAGCCCACATTCTTTATGATTTTATCTTTCCAGTCAACAGTAGGAATAAAAGAATTCGAGCCATTTCCGAGACCTGCGATATTGGCCTCCGAGAAGTACGCTGACAGTCCGTCATTAGTTCTTGCCTCGTTCAATGCGTTGGCGTATTGTATGGGATCTGCCATTTCTGGAATCCTGAACGGAGTCTGCACCCCGAAGTGATACCCGGCGCTCATTCTGAAGCCCTTCCTTCCGCCTCTTTTAGTGGTAATGAGGACAGCGCCGTCCGCCCCTCTGATTCCATAGATAGCCAGAGATGCAGCATCTTTGAGGACGGTCACGCTCTCAACCTCGTCAACATCTATGAAAGATGCATTACGTGGCACGCCATCTACCAGGACTAGCACTTGATTGCCACTGTACGAGCCTCTGCCGCGGACATTGATAGATGGATATATGTCATCGGGACGAGCTCCTGATCCATTCTGATATACGGCAAGCCCTGGAATCATTCCGTAAAGGGCGTTCATAATCTGCGTCTGCGTGGAATTTTTGATATCATCGTACGCAACTCCTTCTATCGCAGCTGAGCTCATCTTTCGAGAGATGAATCCATCGTAGCCTGTTCCCAGCCTTACGTCTCCGGTCAAACCGGAAACCGAAGCCGAGTCCGTCTCATTGGGAAAATCCTGAGCTTCAAGAACGTAAGCGACAAAAATCAGTATTAAAAACAGTAAGTATTTTTTCATATCGGCATTCAATAATAATACACTACCAACCAGGATTCTGCACTAGCCCATATCCCTTGTTGATCTCATCAGTAGGAAAAGCGCTCAGATACCATTTAGTATCCCAGTGCGTAGCCCAGTAGCGAGACGCTTCCGGAATTGGGTCAGAATAATGGAACGTGGATTCATAGGCATCAATATCGTCCTTGTCGTCAATGACGCCATCGTTGTTGCTGTCTTCCGTACGGACAGCGCCGCCTTCTGGTATCGTAATCTTAATGCCGTAAAGAGTCATCTTGAAAATGTCATCTCTTTTCCAGCGTACGATGTCGTACCAACGATTCTCTTCAAAATACAATTCTCTGGCCCGCTCATCGAGAATCTCTTCACGAAGCTGGGGATCTCCCTGCAAAGGCTCGTCATAAGCATGCATTGTCTTGCCTGCCTGCACCTTCTGAAGCAGGGCGTCATTCATATCCGGCAGGCCGACTCTTTCCCTTACAAGATTCAGCCATCTATATGCCTCTTCCTTCCGGCCGAGTTCGTTCAGAGCTTCGGCATAGGTCAGGAAAATTTCCGGAAGCCTCAGATACGAATAATTTGACGGACGATTCATGAACGTCTCATCATTGTAATCCCATATATATTTCCTGTCACAGAAACCGGTTATCGCCCTATTCGCAAGTTCGGAGCCTCTTTCTTGCCCGCCGACCCACATCTCCGCCGGACGACCTCTGAAATGGTCTCCGTTGATCATCACGGATTCGTACAGGCGCGGATCTCGGTCTCGGAATGGATCATTTTCAATTTTTGTAGTGTTACCGTGAGAAGAAATCCAGTCCTTATAGTAGAGCCTTGATCCGTCTGTCTTCGGAAACATGTCCACGAAATTCAAGGTAACGCAGCCTCCGCCGTACCCACGGCCAGTGTTGCCGTGGTCATCAGACACCCCGAAGTAACAACGCAGATAAGTGTCCGCAAAAGTCGGATATGCGCGCCCTGTCTCAATAAGAATCTCTCCGTTGTGCCGATCTGCATAACTGGTATTCCATGCGCTCCTGTAATCATCAGAAGACGTACCGGCAGCCTGAACGAGTCTGTATGGACTGCCAGCAGCCTCGTTTGCCTTGATGAATTCCTCACAAGCATCGGCAACCTTTTGCCAGCGAGCCGCATCATAACCGCCGAACCAGTACATGAGAGGGATGTCAGCTGAGTTGATATGTTGAGCATTCGATGCTTTTGCAACTGGCTCTGATGAACTATACGGCTGCCCTGCATTGAACAGAGGGCTGGCTGCGAAGAGCAAAGCCCGGCATTTCAGACCCAGCGCTGACGCTTTCGTAAGATGGCCGTCCCGGTCGGAAGATACCGTCCAAGGAAGCATTGAAGCAGCCTTGTCGCAGAGTTCGACGATGTAATCAAGGGTAGCCTCAGCAGTCTGTCTGGAGAAGTCATAGTCTTGAACATTATCAGCGCCGATAGATTTTTTGAGCAACGGAATGCCTCCGTAATTCCTGAACATGTCCAGATAATGGGAAGCTATGATTGCATAGCATTCTCCTTTGCCAATCATCTTTTCCTCATCTGTCATGTCCGGCACCTTATCAACATTTTCAATATAGAGGAAAGCCCTGCGAATGCCTATCCAATTATTTTCCTTGTCAGGGACGAAACCTAATTTCGTCCAGGAAACGCCATTCTCTGCCTCGGCGCTGTAATTGCCGGCAGCATATTCCTGACCTCCGCTGCTCCAGTCATTATGGGAACTCATCAGGTCAGTGATAGCATCAAGATTGTCATTATCAAGCTGGCTGCAACCTCTATTGTAGTTGCCCCCCAAATTGAATTTTCCTGCCGTGCCAGTAGGCCAAGCGTTGTTATGTATTGGATAGCCACAACGCAGCGTACTATAAGCGGAGACAAGTGCCCTGTCTGCATACAATTTCGATGAAAAAACGGTATCGACGGTCACATCTACTCCCGGAGCCTTCTCCAGAAAGGAATCCCCGAACTTTAAGTCGCTGCAGCCAAAGATGGCAGCACAGACCCACGCAAATCCTGATATCTTATATAAATTCTTCATATTCGAATCTTTTTTAGAAAGATATGTTGAATCCAGCATTATAAATCCTGGTATTTGGATAACTGTAGACATAATCCCCATTCAGATTCGCGCTTCCCGTCATCTCTTCCGGATCGATGTCAATATCAGCTAGATCAGAGAACAACGTAACTAGGTTATAACCACTCACGTATGCTCTCAGCGAACTTATTCCCAGCTTCCTAAGGAATTTGCTTTGACTGAATGTATAGGAAAGCTCTACGTTCTTAAGCCTCAGATAAGACGCATCCATCAGCCATATGTTTGAAGACTGAGTATACCAACTTTTGTTCATGAAAGAAATGCGAGGGAATCTGGAATTCTGATTGCTTTCCGTCCATCTGCCATCAGCGAGATATTTTAGAAGAGCTCGGTCATTGGTCATGCCGAAAGGCTCCATGTACTCTATGCCGAGAACACGCGATGCGTTCCATGCTCCTGTCCATTGCATTGAGAAACCGAAATTCTTCCAGTTGAATCCTGCGATGAAGCCGGCCACATACTCTGGTCTCTGACCATATCCGAACCAAGTATTGTCATCGCCATCTATCTTTCCGTCATTATTCAAATCTTTGAATATGGCATCGCCCGGACGAGGATTGCCAAGAGTGATGTCAGGAATGCTGCCTCCCTTGCTTACAGTCATAAGCTCATGAGTTTCCGGATTGAAATCTGAATCGCCAAGATACCTGTCGAAGATGTATCCATAGGTCATCCCTGTTCTCCTACCGGTTTCAGCCATATATGGCTCATTCGGAACGACTTCATCCATATTGATAATCTTGTTCCTCGCAAAAGAAATATTGCCAGTCAGACTATAGCTGAAATTCGAGCTTAGCTTAGATCTCCACGTTGCAGATATCTCGTATCCATGATTATCGACTACCCCAAGATTAAGCATAGGCAAATTAATGTCTGCGATGTCAGGCAAGGTGTTTCTTTTCGAGAGAATATCGTAACGATGCTCGAAAAAGAAGTCTGCCGTGATTGAAAGCTGATGTTTGAACAGAACCAGATCCAAGCCATAATTCTGCTTCCGGCATTTCTCCCAGGACACCACAGGATTGCCCTGAGCATTCTCTACTGCGTCATTGAGCATCACCCCGCTATACAACTGGCCAAATTGCCAGGAACCCCATGATCCGAAGTTAGCATTGCTATGGGAAGGATTCCATGAACCATTCAGGTATAGGAAACGTTCTCCGGAATATTTGTCATTCCCCACAAGCCCGTATGATATGCGGAACTTGAGGAAATCCACATATTTTCTTGAAAATTTCATCCATGGCTCTTCGGTGATGACCCAGCCGACAGAACCTGCCGGAAAGAATCCATACCGGTGTCCAGGAGCGAAATTCTCAGATCCATTATAGCCGGCATTGAAGTCGGCAAGATATTTCTGCTTGTAATTCCACGTTATGCGGCCAACATACCCGACATAACCTGTAGGAATCTCCGGGAAATTAGATGGATAATATGTTTTAGTCTGGTTGTAAAGAAGAAGTCCGCTTACTGCATGATTTCCGAATTTACGGCTGTAGTTCAAGCTTCCTTCCAGATACCAGTTTCGCCCCCTTGAAGTTCCGGAACTGTAAGACAAAGGTTCTTCCAGGCCGTCAACGCCAGAGGTTATGAATACATGCGTATTGTCATACATAGGATTGTCCAGCGCCATCCCTGGCTGAGTGTAATGACCCATATAATTCACGCTCTGCCAGCGGCTGACCGCTGCCGTAGGAGTTCTGTTCACATACAGATAATATGTAGAATTATATGCTCCTTTAACGTTGACGCTCAACCCCTTGGTAACAAAATCGAGCTTCTGGCTCAGCTGGAGATCCAGATTCATGGTGTTTGTCGTTGTCTCGTTATAGCCATAGCCATAATACAGACCAAGACCGCTCATTCCGGAGCCGATAGGGATGAAATCGCCTAGGACGGGGGTTGTGTAATGTCCATCCACGAAGCCTGGGCTGGAAAATGGAGTGCACCAAGTGATATATTGCCAGATGTTGCTCCCGTATCCATTAGGCTCATGATTCTTTCCAACTCTTCCGCCGATATTAATGCTAAGCAAGGTGGTGGGACTGACATCTATATCGACGTTAGATCTGTAATTGTACCTATTATAGGTATAGTTTGAATTATAATTTTCAAAGCTCTTAAGCATTCCATCCTGATAGAGGTACCCGATGGAAACGAAATACCTCACCCTTTCCGCGCCTCCGGAAACGGTAATATTATGCTGTGTCTGCCATGAGAGGTCATGGAAGAGATAATCTTCCCAATTGGTGTTAGGGAACATTATCGGGTCGCGATTATTCTCGAACATATCCAGAACGGCATCTGAAAAAGTCACTGATGTCCCAGGAGCGTTCCAATTATCCGTAATCTGAGCCTCATCGAATATCCTTCCGTGGTCATAACTGCTCACAGCCGTCAGATGCCTGAGAGGCTGAGTGAGGCCGAAGGAGGAACTCCAGTTGATTTTAGCCTTTCCTTCCTGGCCACGTTTCGTAGTAACCAGAATAACGCCATTCGCTCCCCTCACGCCAAAAACTGCCGTAGAAGCCGCATCTTTGAGTACCGTAATGCTTTCTATCTCGTTAGGATCCATTTGGAAGAAAGATCTCTCGACACCATCGACCAGCATGAGAGGCTTGGACGCTTCGTTGGTAAGAGAGCCGGATCCTCTCACATAAATGTCAGGATCCTCAGCTCCC
This sequence comes from uncultured Bacteroidales bacterium, assembly GCA_900316045.1. Classification (GTDB taxonomy): domain Bacteria; phylum Bacteroidota; class Bacteroidia; order Bacteroidales; family UBA932; genus Cryptobacteroides. The sequence continues at coordinate 55,263 of ONBM01000003.1, forward strand.
GGCTGGCCAGATGTCTGAATAGTCGAAACCCCGGAGAGAGCTCCAGCAAGAGAGTTAGCGACACTGCCGGAAGGAGATTTCAGGAGATCTTCAGATCCGATTGAGGTAACAGCCCCCGTTATGGAAGTCTTTTTCTGGGTACCGTACGCAACAACCTGCACCGCGTCTAGATAATTCTGGTCATCAGCAAGCTCCACCACGATTCCATTCGTTCTATTGAACGAGACTTCCTTCGTCTGATAGCCGATGTATGAAACCAGGAAGACCGGTTTCATCCCATCAGGAAGACTGATGGAAAACTCTCCGTTCATGTCTGTCGCAGTGCCGACGGTTGATCCTTTGACATATATTCCTGCTCCAATCAAGGTTTCTCCCGTCCTCGCATCAACCACCTTCCCTTTATAGACGGCTTTCTGCTGCTGCGAAGACACAGCCAAGATTCCGATGTCAGGAGCACTAGCCTCTGCCCAAATGGCAGGAGACGCAATGCATATCGCTGAAAAGGCAATGAAAAATAATCTACTATACATTTATCAATTTGGCTAACGTCTAAAATTATTCCGGCATCTATGTCAACTTTTTCTTAAATGTCCCACAGGCGCCGGAATAATAAATCGCATATCTCCCGTTCTAGACGATTTCAACCGCAATACTTATGCAGCCAGGGAGAAATTATTTAGCATCGAAAGTGATGAAATACGAGGCTGTCAGCGTGGCTCCGTTATTAGCATACCTTTCTGGCTGGTAAGTCGCATCTGCTTGGGAAATAACTGTAGTACCATTGACCTTCACGTTCGGAAGAGACTCAGGCTTTTCATCATCACTTGAGGTAAGCAGCGCGGCATCTCTCCAGCCAAGCTGATTTGCAATCCATACCATCTGGGCAGTAGAATAGCCTATTGCAATTCCTCCCCATCTGTCTGGCCAATCCGTGGAAGGGGCATTATCCTTAGACCCATCCCAGAGATCCTGTCCGCCACCGCTTACCATAATGGCAATCTTATTGTCATAGGTGCGCCCGATCACGATTCTCTTCATGTAGAATCCGCCCCAGCCCATTCCAAGCACGCCTTGGTCTGAGCAATACTGCGTCGCATCGTTCTTTATGATGTCCGTGACTTTAAGTGCTTTTCCATCGCGGATGGCCCAGCCGTAAACCCAAGAAGCATCTGTCACATCCCACTGCTTGTCAGCGGCATCAGCCACCTGCTGAACCTCAGAGGCGAACGCATCGCCTTCGGTTATCCAGTCTGAACGTTTAGGAACAGAATAGAACTTGTCGTTTTTGTACGTTGCTACCGAGAAAGACATCTTTCCGTCTGAGTTGAAGCCTACGGAATTTCTCCAGAGCACCGCATGATCGCCAGTTGGATTATTTGCCATCACGCCATTATCATAGACCATGTAGTCAATTGAGTTCATGTGTTTGCAACCAGTCACGACCACAAGATTATTGTAATCGGAGAAATGCTTTGATGTGTCTATGTTCGCGGTAATATCTCCCTTTACAGATTCCTGGTCAAGCGTAACGATGACGATTTTCCCAAAACCATTCATGGTAGGACGATCTTCCTTCCAGTCTCCAGGGAAAGAGAAGGCATCATTCGAGTAGCGATAGTGCTCTCCTTCTGCGAGTTCCTCGCCGTATTCCCAGCTACGCGGGTTCGAAGGAGCCCAGAATGAATTCACATAATAGACAGGAATGCCCAGGAACTGGTCAGCGGAATAAACATGCACGAAAGGATACTGGCCGGCATCCACGAAGTTTGCCGTAATGTCCGTAAATCCCATTTCCGACATTGACTTTCCCGAATATGCAGTCACATCGAGTCTGACTTTGTACACGCGGTCTTGGCCGCCTAGCTTGAATATTATTTCTTGTTCTATTCCATCGCTGAAATCATAATCTGTGTCTTCAGGAACCTGAGTCCCTGTCTGTAAAGCGCCTTCATTGAAAATGAGCTTCACATTATTATAGTCAATGACATCCTGGTCATATTTGACGGATATCGTTTTAGAGGCGTTATCCACTGAAACATTCTCTCCTGCCTTAAGACCCTCGATCTGAATCTTGGACGGATCGACGATTGGGAATGCATTCGAAGAGAATGCAATGGTATACCTCACCGATGCATTTGACGGACTGGTGAATCTGAGCACTGGCGTACTCTGAAGATCGACGCCGGTAAGGACTGTCGGATACGTGAGAGTCCAGCCTTTGTTAACCTCGATAGAAATATCGACATTGGAATAAGTTTCTGCGTTGTTGAACGTAAAGGTTACTTTCTGCGCATTGTCATCTACGACGCCGGCAACAGTCTCGTCTCCGCATTTCACCGAAATGGATTTGATAGGCACTTCAGGATCCTTCTCATTTGACTCTTTGGTGCAGGACGCAAATGCAAACGTCCCGGCAAGTGCGACAGTTAAAAAATAGACTAACTTTTTCATCATACGAAATAAACGGTTATTAATTTAATATTCAATTACATAATAATATATTCCACTCATTTTCCGACGAATTGCTCCGCCAGCCGATAATTGTAGCGCTAATTTACTTTTTCCTAATTAATCAAAGGTGGAAAAAATAACGGAAAAATTCGCCTTCTTGCCTGAACGCATCTTTGCGATGGCAATAAATTCCGGTTTCTGTTAAGCCAATGGAGAAAAATCCGTTAAATTATCTACCAATACAAATTTAATAAGACTAACTTTGTTCTTCGAATTAAACTCAAAAAAAATGAGTTGCTCAACATTAGCAAAAATACTACTGGCAGCCATTTTCGCACTGGCATCTTGCAGCAACGATAAAGCTGTGGGCGTTGAATACAGATACGTTGACACCGCCCAAGGAATCATAGCGGGAGTTGACACGTGGCCGGCTAAAATTTTCGTCTTCAGGAACGATAAATGCATTTCGATCCAGGACGCAAAGAATATCGGCAGCCTCACAGAGTTAAAAGCACAATCCGGAGATAAAATTTCCACTGTCGCATTCGAGAACCTTGACAATCTGGACATTTCCCCCCTGGAAACAGGAGGAAAGCCAGAAACCTATGCCATTGGCGTAATCAACGAAACGGCTGGTACAGGAGCATCCGTCTGGGTAGGAAATTCAACGATAAACTCCTCGAAAACGATTTCGCAGTCACTGTCCCCTCTCACGTCCGCAATCGCCTTGAACGTAGAGGGCTCTTCCGCAATTGAAGCAGATGCATCTCTCACCATTGATGGGTTGTCTGGCAAATGGAATCCTGCGACAGAATCATTCTTCCAAGGGGATGATGCCGTTAGCGCCACCGTCAAATCCGGGAAAGAAATAATTGTCTTGCCGATGCAGAACCAAGATGCCGAATGGACTCCGGACATCAAGATATCCATAGACAATCAGACTCTATCTCCTAGACTCACTTTGCCGCAAGGCATCGGAAAAGGGGAAAGAGCAGAATTTTCATTAGACTTCTCAAACTACAAGAAGAGCAACTCATATACTGTCAGCTGCCATATTTCAGACATAGCCACGGGCAAAGCCATTCTTTCGAAGTCCAAGACATTCATTTCAGGGGAAGAAGCAGGCAGGCATTACTCCGTGCAAGTCGAGAACAACGGGACTTGGGAAGAAATGACTGTAAGGGATGCCCTCTGCTCAAATGCTGCTAAACATACCGAAATATGGAATGACTGGAACAATTCAAAGGCTAAGCGGGACACGATGTCTTTCTGCATTTTCGAGAATCCTTTTACCGGACCGGTCAAGTTACGAGTCAAGAAACTAGACGGGCGATTCTCGTCTGCGCAGATACGTCCAAGCAAATACGGAATCTCCGCCACCACCCTGGAAGGGAATATGATAGAATTCACCGTTCCGTCCTATGACATGCATAAAATAAGCGTTGAGTTCGACGGAGACCGACAGCACAATCTGTTCCTCTATGGATATAGGCCAGACGCAAACAAGCCATCTGCCAGCTCTTCGTCCGTAAAGTATTATGGTCCTGGAGAACACGATGCAGGCACGATTGCTTTAAACTCCGGGCAGACCTTATATATTGACTATGGCGCAATCGTTTACGGGAATGTAGTTACCAATGGAAGCAATGTGACCATAGCCGGCCACGGAATCCTGAGCGGAGCAAAACTGAAGCATTGGGGCGATGCACAGTACAGCTGGGGAGACATGCTCATCCGCTGCAACAGTTCAAACTCTCCAGTCTCCGCCTTAAAAATCAGCGACATTACCATGATCGACAGCCCCGGCTGGAATTTGTGCGTCACTAGCACAGATGGGGTCTCGATAAAAGGGGTCAACATGATAAGCTGGGAACTCAACGGGGATGGGATCGACATCGTAAGCTGCACCGGAGTTGACATCAGCGACTGCTTCATCCGCACCTACGATGACTGCATCACGCTTAAATGTCGTTTTATCGTCACTCCTATCACAGACGTAAGCGATGTAAGCATACACGACAATCTTATTTGGCCAGATTATGCAAGAGGAGTCGTTGTGGGGCCTGAAGCAGGAAACATATCATTATATCCTGGTCGCCTGCACGACATTATCGTAAGCGATTGCACTTTCCTTCAGCATGCCAGGGGACTTTCAGATGATCTGCGTGCCGCTTTTGCGATAGGCCAGGGCAGCGATGGCAGCAGCGACCTGTGGAGCGGGAGCAATCCTCCGGCTAGAATATCAGATATCACGGCTGAGAATCTGACATTCGATGACATCAATCCTTCCGGAAGGGCAGTTTCAATACGTCAATATGGCGGCACTCCTAAAGTGGTGATGGATAATATTAACTTCAGGAATATAACCGTTACGAGCAAAAAGGCTGGAAACTACCCAGCCCTTACAATATACACGAAAGGAAGCACCATCACAGGGATGAAAATCACAGGATTCACCGTGAATGGAGAAATAATCAAAGGCACAGGAAGCCAATTCACCATTGACAATCCGGCCAATGTAGAATATAGCATAGAATAAAACCACAGATATCATGACTAAAAGCTTTTCTATGACATACGCAGTGTTGATCCTTACTGCTGCTGCCTTAGGGGGATGCAAAGTGGAGACAGACGACCTCAACGCCCAGACGCAGGAAGTCCAGGGAATCGTCATGTCTCCATCGTCTCTTACGATAAAAAAAGGGAACGCTGCGACAATCGGAGCAAGAATCAGCAAATGGAATGCATCCACAAGCAGTCCAATTGCATGGACAGTCGAAGATTCCAATATCGCAAGCGTAACGCAGGAAGGAATCGTGACAGGCCTCGGCATAGGCGAAACTGACATCAAAGCTTCAGCCGGAGGCAAAACGGGCATCTGTCATGTAACAGTAATCGACTCAAGAATACCTGCCGATAGCCTGAAATTCGATGTGGAGCAATTGCGCATCAACGTTGGAAAGAAAGAGCCAGTCAAAGCCACTGTATTCCCTTCGAATTCTACGGACGCACCTGTATGGACATCGTCAGACGAATCGGTCGCCACAGTCGATGCAGCAGGGGTCGTCACTGGCAAAAAATGTGGTTATGCGACAATCACGGCAAAAGCAGGTGATGCTGCCACATCAGTCACAGCCCTGATTCATGGAGATATTTGGCTGGAACAGGTTGACGCCCTCATAAAACCTACGACTTTCGAAGATCATCCGTTCGAGACCGACACCATTCGCGTGGCAAGAGGAGAGACAGCCACAGTGCAAATGATGGTTTATTGCGACAAAGATGAAGGCACCATAACGCCATCCATCACGCAATTCGCCCTGAAAGGCAAAACTGGCATAGACATCAACCCCGAACTCCATTGGGTGAGAAATGTCAAATGCACTCCTCACTGGGACCAGTGGGCGGGAGGAGCAGCTCCCGACAGGTATCCGCAAGAGCAGCTTCTCATTCCGGATGCCCTAATGCCTCTAGAGGATTGGACCGTTAATCTTCCGAATGGCAATCAAACTGCATTCTGGGCAGAATTCGACATTCCTCGTGACGCACCAGCAGGAATATATGAAGGAATCGCCAAAATACAAGGAAACGACAGCGGCGAACTCCCTTTCACTGTGGAGGTCTACGATGTCACATTGCCTGAGAAACAGACTTTGGACATCATGCAATGGATTAACGGAGACCTGAAAGCGATGAATAACGGCAAAGAGAACGAGATGTACGCCAATTATGATTTGATCGAGAATGTCATCGTGCCGTTTGTAAGCAAGTACGGGCAAAACAGCTTCAATTCTCAATACTATCAGACCTATTACACAGGAAGGAGACTCGTAAAAAACGCTTCTGGGGAATGGGAAATGAACGCCGATTTCAGCACGCTGGGAAGAGAAATCGAGATGTATTACAGAGCATGCCCTGACCTTCACTATGTTCAGGGGCCAAACATAATCGCCAGCGCAAAGGACAAAACGGACGGCCTTCTTGTGATGCTGGGGATTGAGCTGAATGATGATGGCTCTCCAAAATGTACAGATAATGGAGACGGGACTTATTCTCCGGTCTGGACCTATGTGGACCAGCGCGACCAGTACAGTCCAGAAGTCGAGATGTATCTCAAGCTGTATTTCCAGGCTCTGGAAAAATATCTCAAGTCACATTCCCTTCCTGACGGGAGGACCTATCTAGACGTCTATCTACAGACTCTATGTGACGAGCCTAATGATAAAACAGCGCCAGCCTATATGAGAGTTGCTTCTTACATCAAAAAAGGAGGCCCGGAAATCAAAATAATGGATCCGCTGGGAACGCATAAAATCACAGACGAGTATCTGGACGTGCCATGCCCGTGCATAGATGTGCTGAAAGGAGAGAATGGATATGAGTACACAGACAATCAGATACCGTGGATATACTGCGCCATGGGTCCGCAGGGTAACGGGCTCAACAGATTCATAAGAATCCCGCTCATCAAAACGAGACTGATCCATTGGCTGAACTATCGCTACAACACCGTGGGCTTCCTGCACTGGGGGCTGAATTACTGGCATGGAGCACCATCAGAGAATCCATGGAAGGATGCTTACGGCGAATTCATCGGAGGCGACATGTGGATTATCTGGCCAGGCAACAAGAAAGTCTATCCTTCCATACGCCTGAGCGCGATGCGCGACGGCATCAGAGATTACGAATTGCTGAAAATGGTTGGGCAGAAGTCTAAAGCCGAATCCGATGCAATCTGCAGGAAAATAGTGACTGACACGTGGAATTACACCACTGACATCAAGGCTTTCCGCGCGGGCAGAAAGGCTATTCTCGATTATCTCTCTGGCAAATAATATGTCTATTCTTAACAAATCAGGCTTAGCTTCATTGTCCCTGCTTTCCCTTCTGACTCTTTTTTCTTGCACGGAAGAAATCTCCAGCAAGAAAGAAGGTGTTGTCTCAGTCGTCCCAAGACCGGCAACAGCAGAATTCCACAAAGGTTATTTCAAGACCCAAGGAACGGGTGGGCACGCTTCCAGTGCCGAAACCAATCTTGACCCTTCTTTAAGAGAAACCCTTGGACGAGAAGGATACGTATTGAATGTGACAAAGGCAGGCATTTCAATAAAAGCGGCAACCGATACCGGGATTTTCTACGGGATGCAGACAGTAAAGCAGCTCACCGACAGCAACGGAGTACGGTGCGCAAACATCACAGACTATCCTCGGTTTGGGTACAGAGGCATTCACTTGGATGTCTCGCGCCATTTCTTCTCAAAAGAAGAAATATTGAAAATCCTGGACGAAATGGCATATTACAAGCTTAACCAGTTTCATCTTCACTTAACGGACAATGGAGGATGGAGGTTGCAGATTGACTCCTATCCTAAGCTGACAGAACTTGGGTCATACAGGGTCATGAAAGACTGGGATGGATGGTGGAAGCTGGACAAAAGGTATTTCTGCACGAAAGACACTCCCGGAGCATACGGAGGCTATTACACGAAAGACGATATTCGCGAAATAGTAAGGTATGCAGAGGATCGATATATTAACGTTATTCCAGAAATAGAATTTCCCGCACACTCCGATCCTGTATTTGTCGGTTATCCTGAACTCAATTGCACTGACACTCAATACGGCAATGGAGAATTCTGCCCTGCCGACGAAAAGGTTTACGACTTAGCCGAAAGCGTATTGTCGGAGGTGATGGAGCTCTTCCCATCAAAGGAAATAATCATTGGCGGAGATGAGGCGAGGAAACATGCCTGGCATGATTGCAATGCATGCAAGGCCCTGATGGAGAGAGAAGGAATGACTTCTTACGACGACCTTCAATGCTACATGATAAGACGATTGCAGAAATTTCTCAACGGTCATGGCAGGATAATGGGCGGATGGGACGAAATCCTCAAAAATGAAGATCTGGCAAGTTCTTCGGTCGTATACTCATACAGAGGCGAGAAAGGAGGCATACGGGCGGCAAACAGAGGTTTGCGTACTGTGATGACCCCTGGTGAGATCCTTTATTTCGACTGGTATCAGGCCTCTCCGAAAGAAGAGCAAAAGGCAATGTACGGATATTCTCCATTAAAGAAAATGTTCGTTTTCGATCCGCAACCCATCAGCCCAGGACGCGCTGCTTTCAACGAGAGCTTGATCGAGGGAAAGAGGGTCTCTCCTGATACTGTTGAATACATCCTGCCGGAGAACATGGGGAATGTCATCGGTGTTCAAGGCTGCGCATGGACAGAATACATTCCTACCGAAAGCCATCTAGAATATATGATGTTTCCACGATTGCTCGCAATTGCCGAAAAAGGATGGTCGCCAGAAGAAGGTTCATCATGGGATGACTTCAAAAATCGCGTCGGGCAGCAACTTGCCGGGCTGCGAAGCAGAGGCATTCAAGCGTATGACTTGCATGATGCCCCTGAGGTCATGATCATCGCAGGGGAGGTAACGATGGACAGCGAGAATCCTTCAGCTACCGTTAGGTATACGCTGGACGGTTCGGACCCTAGCGCAGCATCTGCCGCATACGCAAAACCGTTCAGGGTCAAAGACGATGTCTCTACCATAAAAGCTGCCGCCTTCAATGGGAAGCAGAAAATAAGCTATGTGAAGGAGGTTCGTTTCAAGCAAGGAGAAGACGTGATGGAATATTACGACTTCAATAATTGAAATCACCACTTTCTTGAATATGCTTACTTCAAGAAAGTGACATATTTCCGTTCCACGAGGCCGTCCTTGCCGATTTTAATGATGTATGGCATGGAGCTGAGGTCGAAGGTGTCCAATACTATGTTCATGACTTCCGGATGCGCATTGAATAGCTTGCCGGTCTCCACTTCTAAAACCTTTGCCCGAGAGCGTTTCGGAAGATCGCTCTGCAAAGAATCCAGAGCTTGAAGCTCAGCCTCGCACACGTGACAGCCTGAATCGTGGAAAATCAGCCAGCCCCCTTTCTTCCTGAATTTGTTCCAGCCAGGAATCGGGAAATCCTTCGGGAGCCTCGTTCCTACAGGAGTCCGGGACAGCAAATCATTCATCATCTCTGCCAGGCCGACTACCTTCACCGTATCGTCAGAGCTTCTCCATATCTCGGGACGCGAGAGAATATATTCGTTGACAAAATCCAAAGCGCCTGCATTCCAAGCCTCCCCTTTGTGATTGGAGAGGTAATACAGCAAGTCTCCTTCAAGATGCTTGAAGAACAGCGTGTCACCCTTGTCCAACGTCCTGCTTTTCACCAAATCAGCGGCATGGAGGATGTCAGCAGCCTCCAGAGTGTCTCCGTAAGATTTGAAAAGATTGTCGAAAAGAGCGGTGGTCTCCGCTCCGCCATATTCATAATCATCTTGCGATAAATACAAGTCCAGAAGCTGCTCCAGAGCCCTATGGTCCATTCCCCTACCTACTATCCTTCCTCCGGGAGCGACAAGGAACATCTTCGGCGTATTCAGCACTCCGTATTTCATCTGGAAATCGGAAGATACTTCTGGATCCCAGAGATTTATCATCCTGGTTTCCGATGCCGTCACGTTGAATTTATCCCCAATCCATTTCAGCCACGAACCTTTATTCACGCCAGCATAGACCGCATAGAAGTCGATAGGGTAATTCTTGCGATTCAGCAGGGGCTTCAAGAATACCGATTCCATCTTGCACTTAGAACAGTCAGTGTCATAGAAATAAAGCACTGAATAACGCTCGAACCTAACCTGAGTCGCAACGCTGTCCGTGGAGAAAAGAGTAAGTTCCGGAGCCTGGCAGCCTAGGAGCGACTGCCGGTTGAAGTCGGCATAGACCCGGGCGTTCATAAGTTCGGCTTCGCTCTGGAACTTCACCTTCGCAGGAACGAACCATGCGTCGGTCAGGTGGATTGAAACCGCCTCATCGCCCATGACAGGAGAATTGAGATAGTGGTCGTAAAGCTTGATGGCAACATACTGCCTTAGGAGCGAGTCACTGGTGTTTTCTATCATGAAGTCGCATTCCCTTTCCTTGACCTCCAGAGGCTCAGGCTCTAGAGTGGCGACATATTCGGCGATTTTGGCATCCAAAGCCTTAAACGCAGTGGAGTCAATTTCCTGCGCAAAAGCGCTAGCGGTGAGAAAGCATATTATGATTGTGAATACGAGCCTTCTCATTTTGCTTCTGGCAATATGACGCCTTCTGGGATGAACTGCGAAGTGTCGCCATGATGGCGGATGACATCGCGCACGGCCGACGATGAGATGTGGGCATATTCCTGGGCAGTCGGGATTATGATGGTCTCAAGCCCCGGAAAGAGATGCCTGTTGGCATCAGCCACGGCTTGTTCGTTATCGAAATCCGTCATATTCCTGACCCCCCTCACCACGTGCCTGATGCCTAACTGCCTGCAGACATCCACGGTGAGGCCATCGTAAGATATAATAGAAACCCCATCAAGACCTTTGACCGCCTGACGGATGATGTCTTCCCGCTGCTCCATCGCATAGAATCCCCTTTTATCCTGATTCACGCCGACAGCCACCACGACTTCGTCGAATATTGTCAGAGCCCTCTTGAGAATGTCCAGATGGCCAGAGGTGAAAGGATCGAACGACCCAGGAAATAAAGCTTTTATATTCATAAATCCCAAATAATTACAGCTGCCAATTAATCGGAGTCTTCCCTTCGCTTATTAATATTTCGTTTGCTTTCTTGAAGTGGCCGCAGCCGAAGAAAGCTCCTCTCGCCAGCGGCGAAGGGTGTGCCGCCTCCAGCACATAGTGCTTTGACGAGTCAATAAGAGCCTTTTTGCTCCTAGCGTAATTTCCCCACAATAGGAATATGATGCCTTGGCGATTTGTCGAGAGGTAGCTTATGACCGCATCTGTGAACTGCTGCCAGCCGATGCCGCTATGTGATGCAGCCTCTCCGCTTCGCACGGTAAGGATGGCATTCAGCAGAAGCACTCCCTGATGCGCCCAGCCCTCCAGATTCGGCCGTCCGCTCATCCTGAATCCAAATTCATCTTCGATTTCCTTGAATATGTTCTTGAGGGAAGGAGGGGCAGGCACGTTGTCAGGCACTGAGAAACTAAGCCCCATCGCCTGACCATATTCATGATAAGGGTCCTGGCCCAGAATCACGACTTTGACCTGGTCCACTGGCGTGAGTTCGAATGCCTTGAAGATAAGGCTTCCGGGAGGGTAGATTTTCTTTCCAGAGTCTTTCTCTTGGTGAAGAAAACGAACAAGCGCGGCAAAGTATGGTTTCTCGAACTCACCTTGCAGCGCCTGTTTCCAGCTTTGTTCAATTTTTACGTCCATACGGACTGTAAATTTAGACAATTTATTCGAATATGAAGTCTATGACTTCATCTATGGTCTTCACGTAATGGAACTCCAATCCTTCCACATAGACAGGCTTAATGTCCTCTATGTCTTTACGGTTTTCTTCTGATATGACGATAGTGTGCACTCCTGCCCTCTTTGCGGCCAGAATCTTCTCCTTTATCCCGCCAACAGGAAGGACTCTGCCACGAAGAGTCATCTCGCCAGTCATCGCTATGCCAGGCTTAACCTTCTGCTTCCTAAGAGCTGAAACCATGGAGCTGACCATCGTTATGCCGGCCGACGGACCGTCTTTCGGAACGGCCCCCTCTGGCACATGCACGTGAATATCTTTAGACTCGAACTCCTTGGAAGTCATCTTTGCGAGCTCTGGATGCGCTTTAATATATTGGTAAGCAATTGTAGCCGATTCCTTCATCACGGCCCCCAAGTTTCCTGTCATGGTAAGGTTGCCCTTGCCATGGCTCACAGAGCTTTCCACGAAGAGAATCTCGCCTCCCATCTCGGTCCAGGCCAGGCCGGTGACCACGCCTGGCGCTTCGTTGCCTTTCTGCAGATCGTGGAAATTCGTCGGCAATCCGAGATATTCCTTAAGATGATCTTTCTTTATGACTGCTGGATAGGCTTCGCCTAGGGCTATTTTCTTGGCAGTCACTCTGGCGATTTTAGCGATCTGCTTCTCCAAACCGCGGACACCCGACTCATGAGTATATTCATCGATGATCTTCGCTAGAGCGGCATTGTCTATTCTCAGTTCATGCTTACCTACGCCATGTTCCTCTAACTGCTTAGGAATGAGGAATTTCTTAGCAATTTGCATCTTTTCCTCTGCCAGATAGCCTGTGACATTGATGAGTTCCATCCTGTCCAGCAGGGCAGGCTGAATCCCATTTAAGGTATTAGCTGTCGTGATGAACAGCACGTTGGACAGATTGTAGTCGATGTCCAGATAATTATCGTGAAAGGCAACGTTCTGCTCTGGGTCTAGGATCTCGAGCAAAGCCGATGACGGGTCGCCTTTGTAGTCATTTCCCACCTTGTCTATTTCATCTAGCACCATTACAGGGTTGGAAGTGCCTGCCTTTGCTATGCCGCTTAGGATGCGTCCTGGCATGGCCCCGACGTAGGTTTTGCGGTGGCCTCTCAGTTCTGCCTCGTCATGCATTCCACCGAGAGCTATCCTGACATATTTCCTGCCCAATGCCTTGGCGATAGATTTGCCCAGGCTGGTCTTTCCCACTCCCGGAGGGCCATAGAGACAGAGGATAGGGCTCTTCATGTTTCCTTTCAGCTTCAGGACGGCAAGATATTCAATGATTCTGTCTTTCACCGTCTCTAGGCCATAATGGTCTGCATCCAACACCTTCTGAGCATGCTTCAGATCCAGATTATCCTTGGACATGTCGTTCCATGGCAAATCCAGCATGAATTCGATGTAATTGTATTGCACGCTGTATTCAGGGGACGAAGGATTGTATTTCTCGAGCTTGGACAATTCTTTTTCGAACTGGGCGGCCACTTCCTCAGGCCACTTCTTCTCCTTAGCCTTCTCGCGGAACTTATCGAATTCCTCGTCATCATCCATTCCCAGCTCTTCCTGAATAGTCCTTAGCTGATTATTAAGATAATACTCCCTCTGCTGCTGATCTATGTCGCTTTTCACCTTCTGGTTAATCTCCTGCTTGATTTTAAGCAGCTGGGTCTGCGTCTCCAGCAGCCCTAGCAGCTTCATCGCGCGCACATGCAGGTTGTCGTATTTCAGCAGCTCAACTCTCTCGGCGAAATTCTCTACATCCACCGTCGTCGCTATGAAATTCACCAAGAACGGGAAATTATCGATGGAGCGAAGAGCGGTCAGAGCTTCTTTCGGAGCGAAAGATGACGACCTGATTATGACGGATGCCTTGTCTTTCAATGATTCAGCCAGCATCCTGATATTATCGTCCATCTCTGGCACCACGTCATCGATGTATCTCACCTGAGCAAGAAGATACGGCTGATAAGAAATCATCTTCACCAGACTGACTCTCTTGATTCCTTGCAAAATCGCAGTCAGCGAGCCATCCGGCATTTCCAATGTCCGGAGAACCCTTGCAGCAGTGCCATATTTGAAGAGGTCCTTCTCTAGAGGATCCTCAACTGACACATCGTTCTGAGGGACTGCGCCAATGAAAGAGCCTTTCTCTTCAGCATCTTTTATCAGCTTTACTGATTTATCCCTGCCGATAGTTATTGGAAACACCATCTCAGGAAAGAGAACGGCGTTCCTCAAAGCCAAGATTGGCAGGGTTTCAGGCAAGTCCGCAGGATCTACCTTCATCTGCCCTGCTCCGTCAACGACAGGAATTATGCTAACCTCCGCCCCCTCGGGGAGAAGGAAATCTGATTTATCATTTCTAGCGTCCATACTTAATTCATCTAGAGAGCAGCTTTCCCTGACATTTTGTCATGGTAAATGCCCTTTTTAAAGCAAGGGGAAATAAGGTCAATCTCCATGCCACAAAAAATGATTTCAAAAAATGTGATATGATTTTGAATATTAAAAAAATAACTTTATTTTTGCAATCCGTTATTCGAATGAAAACCTATTGGTGTGATTATTAAAACTTTATAAATTTTATAATTATGACTAAAGCAGAAATAGTGGACAAGGTTGCGAAAGCGACAGGGATCGAGAAGATCGCAGTCCAGTCAGTTGTAGAAGCCTTTATGGACACCGTTAAAGATTCTCTAGTAAAGAAAGAGCCTGTGTATCTTCGTGGTTTCGGCAGCTTCATAATCAAGCACAGAGCAAAGAAGGCCGCTCGCAACATCACCAAGAAGACTACGATGACTATTCCGGCACACGATATCCCTGCTTTCAAACCTGCCAAGGTATTCGTTAACGCCGTTAAGGAATAATTGATTTAATAATTACATAGACCTATGCCAAGCGGAAAGAAAAGAAAAAGACATAAGATGTCTACGCACAAGCGTAAGAAGCGCTTGCGCAAGAACAGGCATAAGAAGAAGTAACTCACTCCTCTCTGTCTGTCATTTTAGCAGTCGCTAAAAGAAAGAGGCTGACCGGGAGACCCGGACAGCCTTTTTTTAATATAAAGTCCATTGAATTTCCTTATGGAGTCCGAAAAAAACGAAAAAGATCAGAAAGATCTGATTGTCGACGTATCGCCGACGGAAGTTCACATTGCGCTTATGGAAAACCATAAGCTGATTGAACTGAACAAGGAGTCTAGCAACGGGCACAATTTTTCAGTCGGGGATGTTTATCTTGGGAAAGTTAAGAAAATCCTCCCTGCGCTCAATGCAGCCTTCGTGGACATCGGGGACAAAAAGGAAGCTTTCGTGCATTATCTTGATCTCGGGCTGTATTTCACGGCCTTCGACGAATTCGTCAAGAAGAGCAATCCTAACAGCGACCTGAATGCGTTATATTCAGGAATCAAGCTAGGGCCCATCTTGGAGAAGGAAGGAAGAATAGAGAATGTGCTGAAGCCTGGGCAGTTGATCATCGCCCAGATCGTAAAAGAACCGATTTCCACTAAGGGTTCAAGACTGACAGCGGAAATTTCATTGGCAGGACGAAACATTGTGCTGATGCCATTCGCCGAGAAGGTGAACGTGTCCCAGAAGATCGTCTCCAAAGAAGAAAAAAGAAGGCTCGAGACTCTGGTCAAGAGCATTCTGCCGAAAAATTACGGCGCCATCATCCGCACTGCCTCAGAAGGCAAGAATGCTGCGGTTTTGGTTGCCGAAGTAAAATCTCTCATCCAGAAATGGGAGACATCATGGAAGAAGATCGCTGGGAAAAAGAGCATCCAGCTGCTGTTCACTGAGTACAGCAAGACGACCACCATCCTTAGGGATTTGCTCAACGATTCATTCACGAATATTTACGTAAATGATGAGAAAGAGTACGAGGAGACGAAGAAATACATCTCCCTGATTTCTCCAGAGCAGGAGAAAATCGTCAAGCTGTACAATGGGAAAGAGCCTATTTTCGACCATTTCGAGGTCACTAGGCAGATCAAGAGTTCTTTCGGGAAGGTGGTTCCGATGAAGCAAGGGGCTTATCTAGTAATAGAGACCACCGAGGCATTGAACGTCATAGACGTGAACAGCGGCATCAGGGCAAAGACGGACAACCAGGAGGAAAACACCTTCGATGTCAACTGCATTGCTGCTGAGGAGATTGCCAGGCAATTGAGGCTAAGGGACATGGGCGGAATCGTCATCGTGGATTTCATAGACATGGAATCTCCGGAACATCGCAACGAGCTGTTCAAGAAGATGCAGCAGTTCATGGATAGCGATAGGGCGAAACACAATGTCCTCCCTCTCACGAAGTTCGGCCTCATGCAGATCACTCGCCAGAGAATAAGGCCGGTGACTGAAATCAACACTACCGAAGTTTGTCCAACGTGCCATGGCACCGGGAAAATTGCGTCGAGCGTAGTGATTGACGAGGAAATCGAACGAAAGCTCGCTTATTTCGTGGACAAAGGGCAGGGCTCAATCACTCTTAAAGTAAGCCCGATACTGGGAGCTTACCTCAAACGTGGCTCGAACCTGTTCGGCGACAAGTCTTTCCTGGGAAAATGGCGACGGAAGTACAAATGCAAGATTAATTTGGTCGAAGTCACTGATTTCTCGGTCCTGCAAAATGAATATTACGATGAGAAAGGGGATAAGCTGGAAAGCTGATCCCCTTTTTTAGGGGGCGCTGCCCCCTGAGAACCCCTGCGGCTCCCGGCCTTGTGGTATTCGCTTGGCTTTGCGCCGCGCGAATACCCGGCCTACGCCGGTCGCCACTACTCTATCTTGCGATTGGTGAAGATCATGACGAGGAGGTTGAGCAGGAGCAGCAGGAAGCAGAGGACGCTGATGCGGCCTACGACATCGCCGTGACGGACGAAGAATGTCTGGCCATCTCGGAGGCCGACGGATTCATGAAGCGTCTCTTTCTGCCACCAAGATGTCTTCCTGAGGATTTTGCCTGACGGGTCAATTACGGCAGAAATGCCAGTGTTGGCGCAGCGAGCTATCCAGCGACGCGTTTCAATCGCCCTTAAAGATGCGTACGAAAGATGCTGGCGATAGCCCGGGGTGTTTTTCCACCAGGCATCATTGGTTATGACCGTCAGCAGCTCGGCGCCTTTCCTGACATATTCGGCGCAATGCTCCGGATACACCGACTCATAGCACACTGCGCAGCCGACAGGAAACGTCCTTTTTACCGAGCCAGAATCGTCATATTCATAAAAATTAAGATTGGAGACCTCTTTCTGGCCGGCTTCTCTCCCCATCACTCCCCCAAGCCACTCATCCACGTGACGGAATACGGCTGGATATGGCATCATCTCAACCCCGACGACCAGTTTGCTCTTGTGATATATTTCCGCCCTTCCTGTGCCATCGGTGATCAGCGCCGAATTGTGCGACTCCATCCAGGTGAAGCCATCGTTCAACCGACGAGCAGTCTGCGAAGGGCGCAGGGCGCTATGAATATATTCATGAGACGAGGCGCCAAAAATCAGATTGGCCTTAGGGTAGGCCCTAAGGAATGAATCGAAGCTAAGAAGCGTTGGGCTTAGCGCCAAATCATTCGTGATGACATCGTTTGTGAAAGTCTCCGGAGCCAGCATCAGAAGCGGCCTATTTTTAGGGGCATCTGCCATTTGAGCAAGCAGAGTAGCGTTTTGTTCCTCCTGTGTCATGCCACCGAACTTATTGTAAGGATCTATGTTCGGCTGGGCAATGTAGACATCCAGTCTTCCTTTATCCGGTTCAGGCCAGAGAAAGAGCGAGGTCATCAGCGGACCGAAGAAAAGGATGCACATCCCCAGAATGGCAGCTGTCTTGGCCTTGGCATTATATTCCTTCCATCGCCCGCTCTGCACGGCAGAGAGGATGCCGAATATTCCCAGATTCATCGCCCAGGCCCAAAGCGAGCCACCCAGGGCGCCAGTTATCTCGTACCACTGAATCCAGGAAGTGCTTCTGGCGAAGGCGTTTCCTAACAGCAGCCATGGCCAGCTGATCTGCGCCCACGACAGGTAATACCTTTCCCATGCAATCCATGCCACCATTAAGAATATGTATGGCAGGGATCCGCGAAGGTATTTCTTGCTATATCTGAAAAGCCCGAAAATCAGAGACATCTGAAAAGCGTTCGCAACCGATGCGAATATTCCGCCGCCCACAGTCGCATTGCATATCCAAAACGTCGTGGCGAAGTTCCACGCCAGGAAAGCCGAATAATGCCAAAGGCAGAAACGCCTCATGCCCGTCTCGGATGCGACTTTCTCTGCCATCAGCAACGGAACGAACCCGATTAACGCAAGATACCCGTAGCCTGGGACTAGGTACGGCACGCTCATCAATAAGACAAAAAGAGCCAATAGAATTATCAGCTGAACGTTTCTGCTCATGTGCTTATGAATATTCAGATTTCAAAGATACTTAATTTATGAAGCACGAACAAACTAAAAGTTGAGTTCGAAGCCAACGTTCACCACGAACCTGTTGTCAACCTTCTTCCTCTCGCCATCAACCATGTGCCAGCGATGGTTCAGACGCCAATAAGCATCAACCCTAAGCAGCCTGAATATATTCGTGATGCCCACTCCGGCCTCCATGTAAGGCTTATTCAGCGTGGTCATGCCTTCTGGGAACAGCATGGCGGCCTTGCCTTCGGGGTCTCCGATAATGCCGTTGTTCTTCTTAGTCAGGTCTCCGTAAGCCATCTTGAATATTGCAATCTCCCTTAAATTCATCTTCCGGATTCCCGGAATCTTGCCCAGGAAAAATCCTTTGAAATCATGCATCAGAGAGAAAGTCACCCAAGTGTCTGCCGCAAACTCATAATAATCCATGCAGGCGAAAGTCTCTTTATTCAAGAAATATGTCCCATTGCCTTGGAAGATGTTCAGCATGGGATAAGGCACTGTGCCGAAAATCTTTCCCGCAGACAGGTTCATGTAGCTGTTCCCAACCGGCGGTACCCTGAGCGTGTACTCGGCGGTTATCTCCGGGCGGAAGAATTTATAATCATTGTCTCCGAGTCCGTCCAGCGCTCCTATCAGTTCAGTAGTGATTATAGGGTATTCTGTGAATACATAATATTTATCGAAGACTCCCCTAGTGATTATCTCGTCCCAAGAGATTCTAGTCTCAAATCGTAACTGATTGTAAGCCACGGAATTGATGTTCTGGCCATCCCTTGTCACCATAGGCACGTACTTGTTCGAGAAAATCCTTTTGTTCTCCAAGGCCACCCCCATGTTTATGTCCTGATTGACCTCGTGCATGTATGTGAGATCGAATTCATTCACCATGCTCAGTTTCTGCCCGCCAGGCTTCGAAAGCAAGGAAGTGAATATATTCCCGCTGCCATATTCATAATCGACCTTCCCAAGCTGCGTCACATCATGCTTGAACACTGCCAGAAGCTTTCGCGTCGGCGCATTATTGAACATATATTCAAAAGTACCCCCAGCCTTGAATTTCCCATCCTTCACGCCGAATGCTCCATATCCCATAAGCCTCACCTTCCTGCTGAAATCCTTCGTCGTGCGGATCCCGAGCTGGAAGCGGCTGCCTTCCAAGTTATTAAATGAATATATCGTAGAGTAAGGTCCTAAGCCGAACTTTGGCGAAATGTCGCAGAAGCCTGTGGCAAGCATCCTGACAGTGGTCTGGATGTCCTTATAAAGTGGCACGTTCTTGATGGAATCCACCATCTGGTATATTCCTTTTTCCTTTTCCGTAAGCTCGTACGGCCTGACCTTCGCCCAATATTCCTCGTCATTATTCAAGACGTTATCGCTCAGCTTCACGGCAGATTTGGCATCTGAGAGATTCTTATTCCCGAAATCGACGTATCTAGGATTAATATAGTCTATCTGGCGGCGGGCTATGATGGAAAGCATGTGCGTGGAATCGGTGAGAACGACTGACAAGTCCGCATAGATCTTATCCTGCTTGTAAAACCAAGTTGAGTCAGGAAGTCTCTGGTTCTCGACATCCAGCACAAGGTCGCGAATCCAGTTCACGTTCGAGCCCTTCTTCAGCTTGGCATGAACTTCCCTTAAAGCGAAATCCTCGGCATCCACGGCCATTTCCCCATCGAAAGTCGGGGATGACACCCATTTG
Source organism: uncultured Bacteroidales bacterium (assembly GCA_900316045.1). GTDB lineage: Bacteria > Bacteroidota > Bacteroidia > Bacteroidales > UBA932 > Cryptobacteroides. Next base: position 75,176 of record ONBM01000003.1, read on the forward strand.
GATGGGTGGAACCGTATCTTATACGTCTTCCTACCGTCGATGTTCAAGCTGTCTATCAAAAAATAGTTATAATAAAGCATTCCGTTCGAGTTGGCTGGGGACGGAATCTGGATTTCGAATATATTGATGAAGTCATCATAGAAATTCGTCTTAACGTGCATGCTGCCAGCGAACTGAGCTGCCGTTTCTTCCTGATCGATGCCAGAAATGCGGCTTGCCTTGATGACCTCCTTCTTCTGATCCGGATTCGTCCTGTGCGAATATTCAGAAGAAGTTTCCGATATCATGATCGGCAGGTAGGGCCGGCCAGAGATGACGGAAGTATCCATGTAGTCGTACACGAACATGAAATTCTTCGGCAGCAGCCTCTTGATGGTCTTGCTGTCCGCATTTTGAAGGTCGGTCTCTATCTTGCTGTAGACCTCTGTCGCATAGCCTGGCTGCAATTCCGGATTATTCCTCTTTTTCCCTTCGTTTATGCTTTTCAAAATGGATTTCATGTACCTGTCATCAGGCTTCACGACCGCAGCTTTCAGCTCATTCAGCGCTGGTTTCAAAACGAAATTTATCTCGTTGAAGCTACCGACGCTGACGGGCTTCTCTGAAGTTTCGTAGCCAAGTATGGATGCCGACAGGATTGTCAGGCTGTTATTCCTGACTTCCAGAGCATAGTAGCCTTCATCATCTGTGGAAACACCCACCGTGGAATTCTTAAAATAAACCCCAGCGAAAGCAATGCCCTCGCCGGTCTGAGCATCAGTCACCCTGCCTTTCACCCTGGTAGTCTGCGCATGGAGGCCCAAGGTGCCAAGCATTATGAATATAATGATGAAAAATGTCCTGTGTAAGTTTAGCCTATTCACCTAATCTGTGCCTGATCAATCTTTATCTGCTGGATTTTGTACTCACCATTGCAATTGCTGACGAAAAGAGTAACTCTAAACACTTCACCGCCTGCGTTTAATTCGCCTAGCGCATACTTGGAATTGGCCTTTGATGCCGTGTGGATTATGTCCATTGACCTGGGATTATGATTGGAGAAGAAAGTTTTCAGAATCTGCTTAGCCTGATTCTTGCTGCAATCATTGTTCGTAGAAAGAATGGACACTTCCAAATTATCGGCGAACCATGCAGACAACTTGTCCACGTTGCCTTGCCCGAAATATTTGACGATAGGGTTGAAGACATCGTAGCCATCGCTTGAAGCGCCAGCCCTGCCCCAGAAAAACAGAGCGGCACCAATAAGCAATATTTTAAGCGCTGCTTTCATTGCGCCTGCTGATAATGCAAATAATGAGCCACCAATCATGCCCCGCCAGTCAGGAAAAGAAGAATTAAGCATTCAAAAACAGAAGATGCTGGAGAAGACTAATAAGGGAAATAGAAGCCAGGTTCTCTTATTGTAAATGAATTGTCTGTTTATTATTTTTGCTTAAATGAAAATGACTCTGCTGACAGTCGGGAAAACCGACGTGAAATGGGTTCGAGAAGGCCTGGACCTCTACGTTTCCAGACTCACTCACTATGTCCCGTTCAACCTGATCGAGATTCCCGAACTCAAGGGCACCGCCTCACTTAGTCATATTCAGATTAAAGAAAAAGAAGGCGCGCTGATTCTGAAAGCCATAAACCCTTCGGACAGGCTCATCCTCCTTGACGAAAGGGGCAAAGAATACAGGTCCGTAGAACTTGCCGGCAAAATTCAATCTTTGCTCTTCGGCGGAGGGAAAGACATCGTGTTCGTAGTAGGCGGCGCCTACGGTTTCTCCGACGAAGTATATTCCAGAAGCAACGGAATGCTGTCTCTATCCAAAATGACATTCTCGCATCAGATGGTCAGGGTCATCTTCGCTGAGCAGCTCTACCGGGCACTAACTATAATCAAAGGCGAGCCATATCACCACGAGGGATGAGGAACAGGATTAACATAAAGGAATTATTCGTGGCGACCCTGTTGTCTTCCGCCGCCATCTTGCTCGCATTCTCAATTTCAGTTGGGAACAGGATGAGTAACCCGGACACGGTCGCTCAAAGACTGTCCAAGGCTTTGGAAAAGCGCATGAACCTGCTGGGGCATTACATCTCCACTGCCCTCACTGCCGATTTGCGTTCTTGGGAAGGGCGAGACAACATTCCAGACGACATGGTCATCTACCGCTACTACGATGACTCTCTCCAATCATGGAGCAACCAGTTCCCCGTGAACAACGACGACATCAGCAGCAGGCTGATTCTAGCGAAGCTCACCCCGCCATTCAGAGGGATGGGCTCACCGCTGGCAGAAATCACTGAGCAGCCTGTCTTCAAGAATTTCGGCTCAAAGTGGTACATCATGAAGGCCGAGACCCTTGGTTCCAGGAAGGTCATCGCCGGGCTTCAGATAATGGATTCAATGAATGAGACACAGAATGTCGGCGTGAATCCAAAACTAGAACTGAGGAGCAATTATTCCATAATTCCGCTATCCGAGACTGGCGGTTCGCCAGTTATTCTCGAAGGCAAGCCTGTTTTCAAGGTCGCTAACGAGTCGATGCAGAGGGGTTCCATCATCGCTCACTCCACCTTAATCTGGATGGCGCTGTTTCTTTTCATCCTCGCTGCGATCACCCATCTAAGCCAGAAGCGAACGTTCAAGAGGCTGCTCTCCGTGATCACGGCCCTGCTGATGGTCCTTGCCGCCGCATATCTCTGGGGAATGAACATAAGGAACGACTCGAAGCTGTTCTCCCCTACAGTCTATGCCAATGGCCAGTTCCTGAACTCGCTAGGCTCGCTGCTGCTGCTCTCGGTAACCATCGTCCTGATAATATTCTGCATATTCATAACAAGGAGGAATATTTATAAAAAAATCATAAGGAGCAAAAACCCAAGAGAGGGAATGTTGATTTTGGTCACGTTCAATTTCCTGGTTCTCATAGGAATATGCTGCTACGTGGACTTCATCTTCCGAAGCATTATCCTGAACTCGAGCGTCTGCCTGGAACTTTATAAGATAAGCGAGCTGAGCACATACACTGCCATAGTTTACTTGATGATTCTTGCGGTAGTGACCACTATCCCGCTGATTTTCAGAATGCTGATTCCTGCGCTGAAAAGAATCACCGGTTCGAAGTTGAAATTCATCAGCCAGCATGGAGAATTCATTCTCTCCATTCTTTTCGCGCTCTACGCCGTAACGATAACAGGCGTGCTCGGTTTCCGGAAAGAGCAGAACATGGTGGGCATCTGGGCTAACCGACTCTCCATCGACAGGGACATCAGCCTTGAGCTTCAGCTGAGGGAGAACGAGGAGAAAATCGCTAACGACCAAGTCATCTCTTCCCTATCCAATCATGACAATATCAATGGCGTGATTCTGAACAGGATCGTCGAAAATTACTTGTACAGGGTAGCTCAGAATAATGACATCATCATAGAGCTGTTTAAGAAGGAAGACTTGAGCCAAAGAACGATAGACTACTTCAGGAGCATCCTTGCAAGCGGCACCCAGATTGCCAGCACCTCCAGGTTCCTCTACCTGAGAGACGAGAGCGGGCATACGATATATTCTGGAAACTTCGTCTATTACAATGAAGACAAAGGAGTCACGAATATGTTGCTGACCGTCTCGCCTAAGTCAAACCGCGAAGACAGGGGCTATGCCAGCCTGCTGGGGTATTCAGCCCCGGGGGAAGTCATGCTCGCGTCGAAATATTCGTATGGAAAGTATGTCTCCGACAAGCTTCTGCTTTACAAAGGCAATTGCTCTTACCCTACCGTGCTTGACAGCGAGATGAAAGAAGATCTGCTGGCGGCTCCTAACGGCGTTCTCAGGAGTGAGGGATGGACCCATTTCATAAATCAGATCACGGATTACGACCTCATCGTCATTTCGAGACCGAAGTACGAGAATTTCAGCTACTTGGTCGACTTCCTCATCCTTGCGCTGGCGCTCTTCCTATGCTGCTCTGCGCTTAGCATTATCAGCACCGTCCAACGCAGGGAGAAGACAAGCAGCTATTTCAAGTCAAGGATCAATGCCGCCATAATGTTAGCGCTCCTAATGACCTTGATCGCTCTTGCCTGCGTAAGCATATTCTTTGTCTATAAGAGAAATCTCGCCAACCTTCGTTCTTCCATGACGGAGAGAGTGAGCTCCCTTCAGACGCTCTTGCAGGCACGATGTCGCTATTCGCAGAGTTACAGGGAATTAGAATCGCAAGAAGCCTCGGGGATACTGGAGGACATAAGCAACACCATGAAGTGCGACATCACCCTGTACACTCCTGGAGGCAAGATATTCCGTTCCACTACGCCTGAAATATTCGACAGGCTGCTGATCGGAAGCAGGATGAACCAGAAAGCATACGAGGACATAGCCGCAAGGCATCTAAGGTTCTGCATCCATAGCGAGAAAATCGGTAATTCTCGCACGTACATGCTTTATGCTCCTCTATTCAATGTTCAGAACAGCGTCGTCGCCATATTCGGTTCTCCATACACCGACGACAGTTTCGATTTCAGGAACGAAGCCTTCTACCACGTCGCTTCCATAATCACCGTATTCTTAATATTGCTCATCCTGGCCAGGATGATAACTGCGAGGGCCGTGGACAAGATGTTCCGTCCTGTTTCCGAGATAAGCGACAAGATGAATAAGGCCAGCATCGATAATCTTGAATATATCGTATACGAGCAAGACGATGAAATCTCCAGCCTCGTGAGGGCCTACAATCTGATGGTCCACGACCTCTATAATTCCACTAAGCAGCTCACTCAGGCAGAGAGGGATAAGGCCTGGGCCACGATGGCTCGTCAGGTGGCACATGAAATAAAGAACCCTCTCACGCCTATCAAGCTGCAAATACAGAGGCTCATACGAATGAAGAGCAATGGCAATCCTGCCTGGGCCGATCGCTTCGACGAGGTTTCCGATGAAGTCTTGAAGCAGATAGATTTACTGGCCGACACAGCCAATGAATTTTCTACGTTCGCAAAACTGTACACCGAAGACCATGTGGAGATTGACCTGGACAAGCTTCTGAAAGAAGAAATAGGGCTGTTCGACAATCACGAAGACATCGAGATTAGCTACATGGGCTTGGACAAAGCAACTGTTCTGGGGCCTAAGCCTCAATTGACGCGGGTGTTCACGAACCTGATCAGCAACGCCATTCAGGCGATCGAGGGTGAACAGATCAAGGCCAAAGAAGAAGGCACCGAGCCAATGCAAGGACGCATCATCATTTCCTTGAGGCTTTCCCAAAAGGATGGTTTCTATGATGTCGTGTTCGAGGATAATGGTCCTGGGGTAAGCGAAAGCAACAGGGATAAGCTGTTCACGCCGAACTTCACGACTAAGAGCAATGGCACAGGCCTGGGGCTTTCCATTTGCAGGAACATATTGGAGAAGTGCAATGGCGAGATACACTATTCCAGGTCATTTGCCATAGGAGGAGCCTGCTTCACGGTAAGGCTGCCAAGAAAGAAAAAGATTAATAACCATAAATAATTATGTCAAAGTACGTCATGGCACTCGATTCCGGAACGACCAGCAATCGGTGCATCCTGTTCGACAAGGCAGGGAATATGATTTCGGTAGCTCAGAAAGAATTCACCCAGCACTTTCCTCAGCCAGGATGGGTGGAGCACGATGCCAGCGAGATATGGCAGGGGCAGCTTTCAGTTGCCCGCGAGGCTCTTAGCAAGGCAGGAGCGACCTACGAGGACGTTGCCGCTATCGGCATCACGAACCAGCGAGAGACGGTGGTCTTGTGGGACAGGGCCACAGGCCTTCCTGTGTGCCATGCGATAGTTTGGCAATGCCGCCGGACTGCCGATTTCACCGAAAAGCTTAAGGCAGGTCATCCGGAATATGTCGAAATTTTCCGTTCCAAGACCGGCCTTAAGCTGGACCCGTACTTTTCTGGAACAAAGATTCGCTGGATGCTGGACAATGTTCCAGGAGTGCGTGAGCGTGCCGAAAAAGGTGAAATATGCTTTGGAACCATCGACAGCTGGCTTATTTACAAGCTCACGAAAGGCCGTGTTCACGTGACCGATTATTCCAACGCTTCTAGGACGTTGCTTTTCAATATAAAGACTTTGAAATGGGACGAGGAACTCTGCCGGATTCTGGACATCCCGATGAGCATCCTGCCGGAAGCGAAACCTTCGAGCTGCATTTATGGCCAGACCGATTCCGAGTTCTTCGGCGGGCCGATCAAGATCTCCGGAGCTGCAGGAGACCAGCAGTGCGCCCTTTTCGGACAGACTTGCTTCAAGCCAGGCGAAGCTAAAAACACCTACGGCACCGGAGCTTTCCTGTTAATGAATATAGGGACGGAACCCAAGGAGTCGAAAAACGATCTTCTGACCACGATAGCATGGGGGCTGGACGGCCATGTCGAATATGCTTTCGAAGGCTCTGTGTTCGTTGCCGGCGCTGCGATCCAGTGGCTGCGCGACGAGCTTAGAATCATAGATTCTTCTCCCGATTCTGAATATTTTGCCACGAAAGTACCGGACACTAACGGCTGCTATGTCGTGCCTGCGTTCACAGGCCTCGGAGCGCCATACTGGGACCCATATGCTCGCGGAGCCATTTTGGGATTGACGCGAGGCGTAAGCAAGTATCACATCATACGAGCCACGCTGGAGTCGCTTGCCTTCCAGTCAAATGATGTCTTGAAGGCCATGGAACGGGATTCCGGCGTGAAAACGGGTTCGCTGAAAGTCGATGGCGGAGCCTGCAAGAACAATTTCCTTATGCAGTTCCAGGCCGACATCAGCGACGCTCCTATCGTGAGGCCTTCATGCGTGGAGACTACTGCCATGGGAGCTTCCTATCTGGCAGGGCTAGCCGTTGGTTACTGGGAAGATAAGGATGACGTGATTAAGAACTGGGCAGTGGACAGGAAATTCATCCCTGTCATGTCCGAGCCAGAGCGCAGGAAACAACTCAAGGGATGGGAACAGGCTGTCGCTGCCATCTGCGGCTGGGCTAAATAACAGGACGCACGAACAGAGGATAACGCTAAAAGTAATAAATCATGTATTTCCTGAATGAAATGATAGGCACCTTCTTGCTGGTGCTTCTGGGCGACGGAGTCTGCTGCAACGTCAAGCTTGACGGCTCAGGAATGAAAGGCGGTGACACTACTCACATCGCTCTCGGTTGGGGCTTGGCTGTGCTGATTCCCGCTTTCATATTCGGCACTTCCACCGGAGCCCACCTGAACCCGACTGTTACGCTAGCAATGGCCGCTAATGGCACCCTTGACTGGGCTCTCGTGCCACAATACATCGTCGGACAGATGCTGGGTGGCTTTCTTGGAGCCGCATTCCTAATCGTTCTCTTCCACGACCAGCTGAAGAGAACCGAAGACTCAGTTCTAAAGCGCGGATGCTTCTGCACGGCTCCTGGCATCAGGAACTACTGGCGCAACGCTCTTTCCGAAATCACCTGTTCCTTCGTGCTGGTTTTCGCAATCCTTGGAATCGGATCAACCACTGCAGGCGTATCAGCAGTCAACTATTTGTTCGTTTATTCTATTATAGTCTCCATCGGAATGTCCTTCGGCGGGCTCACCGGATATTCGATGAATGCCGCCAGAGACTTCTCCCCACGAGTCGCATTCGCACTCTTCTGCCCAGGCAAAGATAAAGACCCCGATTGGGCATATTCGTGGATTCCATCCATAATGCCCCTCATAGGCGGCCTCCTCGCCGTTGCCCTCTTCCATTGTGTCACTCTTGCGCCATAGAACGAACATATAAGCTATTGGGAAGTCGAATATTATCATTATTTTTGAAGCCGCTTACAGAAGACCCAATTTGCGAGATGAGTCAAACAGCGCTTAGGGCTTCATCGGTTTTTGCCGACAGCAAGCCTCACTACGAGATACTTGACGGATTGCGGGGCACTGCGGCTCTGCTCGTCGTGGTGTATCACATTTTCGAGGGGCTGGCCTTCGCTGCCGGCGCAGACACAATCACGTTCCTTAATCATGGCTATCTGGCCGTGGATTTCTTTTTCATTCTCTCCGGCTTCGTCATCGGTTATGCCTACGACGACCGCTTGGCCTCGAGCATGACGACAGGCCAGTTCATCAAGCGCAGGCTCATCCGCCTGCACCCAATGATCGTCATGGGCGGGTTAATCGGCGTGGTGGCCTTCCTGGTTCAAGGCGGAGTGAAGTGGGACGGCACGCCAGTGGCTATCTCGTTGGTGATGCTTGCGTTGCTCTGCGACATATTCATGATCCCCGCAACTCCGGGATCCAGAATCGACGTGCGTGGCAATGGGGAGATGTTTTCCCTCAACGGCCCTTCATGGTCGCTGTTCTTTGAATATATCGGGAATCTTCTTTATGTACTGTTCATCCACAGGATTTCCACCAAGGCACTGAAATGGCTCGTTGTTCTGACGGGCATCGCCCTAGCCGTTTTCTGCCTGTTCGACTTTTCGGGCTACGGAATGCTGAGCGTCGGCTGGACGCTCGACGGCAACAATTTCATCGGCGGATTCTTGCGCATGCTATTTCCATATTGCCTTGGAATGCTCCTTGCTCGTAAATATAAGCCGAATCGCAAGTCCCGGGGCGCATTCTGGATAGGATCGGCACTTTTGCTCGCAATGTTCCTGGTGCCATACATTCCTGGAAAGTCTCCTATCTGCTGGAACGCAGCATATGAGCTGCTTTGCATTATGGCAATATTCCCTATCATCGTCTGCATAGCAGCTTCCGGACATACCACAGACCAATTATCTAAACGTGTTTGTTATTGGCTAGGCGACCTTTCTTATCCACTGTATGCCATCCACTACCCAGTGATGTATGTCTTCTACGCCTGGCTCATCCGGAATGAAAATTATCATTTCTCCGAGGTAGCGCCACAGGCTTTGCTGACAATCGGCGTGAGCATCTTGATTGCCTTGCTCTGCCTGAAGGCGTACGACATGCCATTCCGCAAATGGCTCTCCCGCAAATTCATCTACTCAGGGAAACGCTAGAGAAACTTTCAGAACGATTTGGGTGCCATTTCTCCGTAGAACTTTAGTAGAACCTTTCACCGCAGATATAGCAGGATTGTGCTGGTAGCGTAAAATAAAAAAGGCTTACTGTTGATTCAGCAAGCCCTAGGCTAAGTAGTCCCAATAGGAATCGAACCTATATTTAAGGTTTAGGAAACCTCCGTTCTATCCGTTGAACTATGGGACCGAACGGGAAGAAATGCTTATTCAGCCTTCTTCTCAATTATCTGACGACCTCTGTAGTAACCGCACTGAGGGCATACGTGATGATACATCACAGTGGCGCCGCAGTTAGGGCACGTGAACAGAGTAGGAACCGCTGCGAAATCGTGGGTTCTCCTCAAATCTCTCCTGCTTTTGGAGTGTCTATGTTTCGGATGTGCCATATACTTAAAATTTTATATATTATTATCTTCTTTATTCTCCAGCAGCGACTTAAGCGATGCAAACGGATTCGTGACGTCATGCTTGCTCTCGTCGTCATATTCATTGACTTCCTCGGAATTCAGATATTTCATCACCTCAGTGTTGCAGAGGCCGTCCGGATGCACCCTCTGAACTGGCAGAGATGTGCAGATGTAGTCATAAACCACCTGGGATAAATCATACTCGCCCTCAGACTCCGGCAGATAAATGACCTCGCGGCCATTTTCCTCCGCAAAGACACCATCCGATGGCTCGGGGCCGAACTTAAGGCTGAGCCTGAACCCTGTCTTCGTTGGGATGAGGAGATCCTCCAGGCATCTGTCGCAGGCTACGGTGACATCCCCTTCAATAGCTCCGTCAACTCCTATGAAATCGCCAGATTTCACTACATCAACGAGAACATCCAGTCCTGCGTTCAGAATCTCCGAATTTCCGAATCGTTCAAAGAACTCTTTCCCTATGCTCCTGCGGAACGACGTCCGCCCTTGCTTCAATCCATTCAAAGGAACTATAAAACCGTCTTTCATTTTCCGCCAAACAGATTATGGGAGTGCAAAGGTATAAAAAAAATTCCTTCTTAAAAAATCTTTGTAAGACTATTCTTCATCATCGGCGCTTCCACCAGTGCGCTTGCGCTCAGTAGGGTCAAGAATGATCTTGCGCATCCTGATGTGATGCGGAGTTACTTCTACAAGCTCATCCTCACGAATATATTCAAGCATCTCTTCCAGGCTCATCTTGGTTGCCGGAGGAAGCACGATCTTATCGTCCGAGCCGGCGGCACGCACGTTCGTGAGCTTCTTTGTCTTGCAGATGTTGATATTCAGGTCCCTGTCTCTCGTATGCTCTCCCACAACCTCTCCGCAATATATTTCCTCGCCAGGGTCTATGAAGAATTTGCCCCTGTCCAAAAGTTTATTCATGGAATATGCTATGGCGGTACCCGTTTCAAGGGAAACGAGCGAGCCGTTGGTGCGGCTTTCTATATCACCCTTGTAAGGCTGGTACTCCTTGAAGCGGTGAGCCATGATAGCCTCTCCCTGCGTCGCCGTAAGAAGGTTGCTGCGCAACCCCATCAGTCCTCTCGTCGGGATGTCAAAGGTCAGTAGGGTCCTGTCTCCCCTTGGCTCCATGTGAAGGAGAGCGCCCTTGCGACGAGTCGCCAGTTCTATCGCAGTGCCTACGAACTGTTCAGGGACTTCTATCGAAAGATCCTCTATAGGCTCGCAACGCTGACCGCCGATCACTTTGTCCAACACCTTCGGCTGACCGACTTGCAGTTCAAAGCCCTCGCGCCTCATTTCCTCGATCAGCACTGAGAGATGCAGCACGCCGCGGCCATAGACAATGAAAGAATCAGCATTAATGCCTGGCTTGACCTTCAGAGCCAGATTTTTCTCCAGCTCCCTGTCCAGGCGATCCTTGATGTGCCTTGAAGTCACGTATTTCCCATCCTTCCCAAAGAAAGGAGAGTTATTTATGGTGAACAGCATGCTCATGGTAGGCTCGTCAATGGCGATTGGTGGCAATGCCTCCGGATTGTCGTAATCAGCGATAGTGTCACCTATCTCGAAGCCATCTATTCCCACCACAGCGCAAATATCACCACACTGAACCTTATCAACATTCGTTTTACCTAAGCCATCGAACACCATCAGCTGCTTGACCTTATGCTTCTCTACCTGGTCGTATCTCTTGCAGAGGCTTACGTTCTGTCCCGACACTAGCTCTCCCCTAGTCACCTTGCCTACAGCTATTCTACCAACGTATGGGGAATATTCCAAGGAAGTGATTTGCATTTGGACTGTGCCTGGCACGTTCTTCGGAGCAGGGATTTCAGAAAGTATGGTGTCCAGCAGGAAGGTAATGTCTTTCGCAGGTTTCTTCCAGTCCTCGGACATCCACCCCTGCTTCGCGCTTCCGAACACTGTTTTGAAGTCCAGCTGATCTTCAGTGGCATTCAGAGCAAACATAAGGTCGAAAACTTCTTCCTGGACTTCTTCCGGACGGCAGTTCGGCTTGTCTACTTTATTTATAACCACGATTGGCTTCTTTCCTAGTTCCAGAGCCTTCTGCAGCACGAAACGCGTCTGAGGCATGCAGCCTTCGAATGCATCCACCAAAAGTAGAACGCCATCGGCCATGTTCAGCACCCTTTCAACCTCACCTCCGAAATCGCTATGGCCCGGAGTGTCAATGATATTGATCTTGACGTCCTTATAGGTTACAGATACATTTTTTGCCAGAATCGTGATGCCCCTTTCCCTCTCGATGTCATTGCTGTCGAGAATCAGCTTGTCAAGGTTCTCTGGCTGACGTACCAGGTTCGCCTGGTAAATCATCCTGTCAACCAGCGTCGTCTTGCCATGATCGACGTGCGCTATCAGCGCGATGTTCCTAATATCTTGCATATTCCTAAAAAATCCTGCGAATTTACTCAATTTCAAAGGAAACTGAAACATTTTTTTCAGGAATATGCCATCCCATTGCCATCGAGATCTCATTCACCGCCATTCCCTGCTCCCCTTCCGCGCTTGCAGCTGGCTGTGATTTGGCCAAGAAGCTGCAAAGACCGAGGTTTCCCCAACAAGCCTGTCTGGATGGTCATGAACTCTTTTTGATGCAAACATGCAATTTATTGCCATGTCGCTTTTGGGAGAGACTGTCTTAATAATAAAGTTACTTTCACCAACACGACCGGAATGTGATATAAAAACGCAATTTTGATGAGTCGGACGCATAAAAATGATGGGGACAGTCGATTCTTCGCTAAAACCAAAGGCATTAAATAATAATCCCTACAATATACTCCTCGGGGACGAGCCCGAAGTAACGGCTGTCGCGTGAGTCAAGAACATTATCCCCGCCAAGGAAATACCAATTACCTTTGAACTCATATTCAGTCACACGACTGCCGTCCAATAAAACATGTCCCATAGTATTAATTTCTGGCTCAACACCGGTCTCGAACCGAATCAGTTTCCTATACCAACTAAACTCAGACTTCCCGAGAGTGACTTTATCACCCTTTCCAGGAACATATACCGGACCGAAATTCTTTATGTTACGCCCGTCAATCGTAAAATAACACCCATTCATCTTCATAAGCAGACTATCCTGTAATGCATGCAACCGCTTCTGAGGCACAATTTCACCAAGTAATCTTCCATTCTTTCCACGATAAAACCCATCTACGATGCTAACTGAATCCCCAGGGGTGCCAAGACACCTCTTAGCATATACATAATTGATTCTGAATCCTATTGTATCCTTACTTCTAGCATACGGATAGTTGAACACCAACACATCGCCAATCTTCGGTTTCCGGAGTCCTGGCATCCTGAAAGAAGACAACTTCGAGCTCGAAAAATCATAGTTCTTGTAAATTCTTGCACCCATCAGCAACTTGCAGACATAAACTCGCTGCCCACTGCGTAGCGTCGGCTCCATTGAGTTCCCTTTTATCAGGAAGCTATCAAGAACAAATATTACTGCAAACACGAATGCCATCAGCGCAGCAGAGACAATAAACAGAAACCTGAGCAGTAAGTGCCGTCCTCCCTCCATGCCCCAAATTCTACCACCATACCTGACTATTATCCTCATAAACAAACGGCCTCTCCTCCTTACCCTCTGTATGATTGCGCAAAATGAAAATGCCGCCACTGGGAACATTTTCGTAAACAAGGGAGTCTTTTTGCCCTGACCGCTTCCCTAACGAATGCCAACCGTCTTTCCAGAAGAACAGTTCATAAGTACAATGCGAATAAATGTTGTTTGAGTCATTCCTCGGGCAATAAGCGACCCCTCTAACATCACGTTCCTCACCTAGGTCAAGCCCGATCCAAACTGGCTGCGGCGATGCGAGCGCTATCACATTGCTCGGGAACACGACAGTGGAATCCGTCGATAGATAGACTCTCAGATAATTTTTTGTGTTACCGTCAAAAACTGTGCGGATATTACCCATAGTAGCCTCCATGATGCCTATGTATTTTCCGCTGAGGGGTCTCCCGTCATCGCCCACAAAAGCTATTTCAGAAACGTTGCCGGCATTACCCCTTGCAAAGATGTCCGGAAACAAATACCGAACATACCTGCAACGAACATGATTGACAGCAAAAGTGTCCATTTTAGAGTCAGGTACGGAATCGATAGTGAAGAAAGTGGACGCATCCTCAAAATCAGGTTTGTCAGCTCCCTGGAATTTAGCGCCGACCATTTCGGCAGCATATCCAAGCTGGTACTTGGAGCGACCATATTTCCGGGTCAGGACCATCCTAGGAATTAGATTAGCACTGTCTGCAACAGCAAAATGACATTTCCCGTTCTCTTCAAGGAATATCGGAGACCCGAGCGGACGGAGACTTCCGTCCTTACAATATAGCGGCAGATAAACAATTTCACGCCCCATAGACTTAAAACGGACCTTGCCATTTTTAATAGACGAATATGTGACAGGCACCCACCTTTTGTTGTCGAAAACGCCAAGATAGGCAACTGACGCATAGTCCTTCAAAGAATCAGGGACAGCCACATCAATGTTTGAGGTCTTGACCAGATGCGAAGTAATGTCCTCATAAGCCGCATATGGGAAGTCTAGCAGTTTCACAGTCTCCAAGTCCTCTTCGGACATCAGTTTTCGGGAGAACCTCTTCACAAAGACTTTTGGTGGTTTGTTGACGATTTCATTCTCGCCAGGATTGAATTTAGCGGTTGAGAAACTTATCCATTCATTATCCTTTGTCAGCACTGCATTGAAATCATGTCCAGCGCTACGATTTCCCCAGTGAGGTATTGTACAATGTGCTACAGCAATCCCCATTGCCCTCATTGCGAACAAAGCTACTGCCGCCTGCTCAACACAGGAACTGAGACGGCATTTACGAAGTTGTTCCGCAGACAAGGAGCGTGGGTGGTTTTTGAAAATATGCCCTCCTCCTGCCGGCAGGAACCAAGTTGCGATGTCCTCGTTGATTAGCCGGCACGCCTCTAGAGGATCAGGATTACCAGCCAAAGAGTCCACGACCCATCTGTAACGGTTACGGAAGTAATGTCTCCATTCCGTCAAGGGTTCATTTCCATAGCGATATGGCAGGACATATTCACAAAAATCATCAAATGGCAAGTTAGAAGTCCAAGGGTAATCCAGTGTCTCGAAAGCCTCGTCAATATTGTCAATCAGATAATCCGCCTTAACAGACCGCAAGTCTTCAGAACGCTTATATTGGAATTTAGTCGGGATGCCATATTCCGAAATTACCTTATTCCAGACCGCATTCACCTTGAGCTGAACAAGATAGACATTCACCTCTGTATCCTCAAACCGCACATCCAAATTTGCGACTGCATCAAAAAAAACAGCATCGAGGCTATCCAGGCGTGAGCTAACCAAGGTGTAACGTCCAACCATGTTCTCGATCAAGAAACAGGCTGCCTTGTATTTCTTCCTGTCCCCTCGATAATGCTCCAGAACCTTCTCCAACTCGCCTCTGTTTGCACCCGCCATCGACAATGACGCTTCCAACCTCGGCGAGTACCGAGAGCATGAACATATAAGAAAAGATAATAGTAGATTACTACTGATGCGTTAACTTTTTTATTCAAATAAACTTAGTTCTTTGTCATTTTGATTTTCAGTGAGTGGTGGCTCAGGCACAAGCATTTCCCTGAG
>ONBM01000022.1 GCA_900316045.1 uncultured Bacteroidales bacterium
GTGGTGTACCCGTGCCGTGACGGAGAAGTTGGTGGCGTTCCACTATGATATGGGCTCCCGCTCCCATGAGACTGCGCGCAAGCTTCTTCGCGGTTATCGGGGAACTATCCAGACGGACGGCTATGGCGCATACGACCAGTTCGAGAGCGATCCTCATATCCAGGTGATTGGCTGCTGGGCACACGCCCGCCGTAAGTGGTCCGAAGCGTTGGACGAGGATAAGCGGACGGCAAGCGAGGCGCTGGCCTACATCAACAAGCTCTATCACATCGAAAACGAGGCGAAGGAAGCTGGCATTGCCGGTGAGTCCCTGAAGGAGAAGCGTCAGAAGGAAGCCTATCCGGTTATCCTTCAGTTCGAGAAGTGGATGTACGAGACGGTAATCCGCAGTTCTCAAAACAGCCGCATCGGGAAGGCCATCAGTTATACGCTTCCTCTGCTGCCGCGCCTGAGCCGTTACGTGAACGACGGCCGCTTCTGCATTGACAACAATCTCGTGGAGAACGCCATCAGGCCACTGGCCCTGGGAAGGTTATGTGGTGTACAACATAATCTTCCTTATGTTGGCAATGCAATTATGTTGGCATCGTAGGATATTACCTTGCACTTTAGTTTGTTAGCTGCCATATCCACAACATAATGTATCGTATATTACTATAGGTCCTCAAATGGATCAGAGCAATATATGATAGAAACACTATTCCAGATCAAAAGAAAAGTAGAGGCGCACATGAATGCTCCTCTATTGCGGGAACGCGAGTTGTTCCTTGTTAAGAAGCAGTCTGAAGGAAACGGCATCCGCTCACTTCAGATGACCGCAGACCAGTTGTTGTTTGCTACACTTCATTTGTCATTGGGCAATGAAGGCACCATGGTAAGTTTATCAGAAATAATGGTTATGCAAAACAACTACGATGGTCCAAAATCCACATTCTTGGTGAGCACCGTCACACAATGGCTAAATGAGATGGGGCGTCTTGATCCAAGGTATAACGACTCAAGCATCTTGTTCAATCGCTTTAGTTCAGTCTGCCATTACAGAATGCGCTACTTGACATACCCTTTTTACGATGAAAGGTACTCATACCTTAAAAGTCTTGAAGTACAAGGCATGTCTTACAATCGCTTACACGAGTATGCCTGGATGCAAATTATCATAATTGACCGTTTGTCTTTGACAGAACGGAATCACGTGTTGGAGTCAGATCTTGAAAAGGTTATAAAAGATAGAGAGGCAGAAGATTGTTCGCAGGGACGTCCCCCTTCTCAAAAATGGATAAAAACGTTCAGGACTGTTGCATATGGCTGGCTATCATATGCTGGTATTCTGCATCGAGAAGAGAAATTAGATCCTTTGGAGTACAATGTAGTGTGCGATTATGTTCAATGGGCTCGTGATAGCAAGGGACTGGCAGAGGCCACATTGATAGGCAGGGAGCGAGAGTTGAAGTGCTTCATGTCCTTCATCCGTCGCAAGAGCAGTTTGATATCTTTGTCGCTGGAACAGATTGATGAATATCTTGGTTATCGCCATAACGGCGGATGCTGTCGCCGAACGATGGCGACTATCGTCGCAACCTTGAGAGACTTCTTAAGATATGCCGTTGCATGTAACTTATGCTCAATTGTTCCTGATGCCATTAAGGCTCCTCGTCAGTTTACAATGGAAACCTTGCCTTCAGCACCCTCGTGGAATGAAGTGGAGCAGCTTGTAGGGTATTATGGTGTATCGAACGCACGAGGAAGAAGGAATACGGCCATTATGGCATTGATGGCCGTATATGGAATGAGATCCTCAGAAGTGGCAGACCTTCGCCTGCACGATATCGACTGGAATAAAGAATGCATCTACCTCCGGAGAGCAAAGAGAGGCGGCATTCAGGCTTTTCCTCTAGATAAAACAGTTGCCGGGCTCATTACAGATTATCTTCTGGAAGGACGTAACAATGCAATGGGACGAGATCATCTCTTTCTAACGCTGTGTATGCCATACGAAAAAATCACGAGAGGCGTTGTTTACTATTTGGTTGCCAGAGCGTATAAGGGACTTGATATCCATGTTCGACATAGGGGTGGCCACTCCCTACGTCATGCCTGCGCCAGTCACCTTGTGAACAATGGCGGGACATTGAAAGAAACTTCAGATCTGTTGGGTCATCGCTTGCTTGATACCACCCGAATATATGCGAAGGTAGACTTGTCACATCTGCACAAGGTCTCCGAAATGGAATGGGAGGGCTTGCTATGAAAATGGGAGAAGCAGTAACTGTGTACATATCGTACAGAATGAGTCTTGGAGAGAAGGCTCGTACAATAGGCTTCATTATAAAGAACTTCTGTGGCTATATAGGAGCAGATAAAGACCTCTCCATCATATCAGAGCAGCATTGTTTCCACTACTTGAATGCGCATGGTGTCAGAGAAGGAGTTGCCACCACATACTGGTTCAGTATATATGCGGCGTTGAATGGGTTCTTTATGTGGGCAGTGGCCAGAAGATATATGACGGTAAATCCTTTGCCGAAGGATAAGCCAGCGGAACCAGATGACTTTGTGCCATACATCTACTCCAACGTGGAACTGAAACTAATCTTTGAAACCGCCTTAACCTATAGAAAGCGCTTTAATATTGAATACCCGGAGGTCATTCAGGCGATGCTCAAACTGACATATTGCCTTGGGTTACGTCCCGGTGAGACCACTCATCTCGTTATAGATGATATCCGTCTCCAAGATGGCATTGTGCACATTCGGGAAACAAAATTCTACAAAAGCCGTATAGTCCCTTTTGGTGAAGAAGTGTCTCGAATGCTTGAGGACTACTTGCTGTGGCGTTCTGAAATAGCGTTGCGCAGATGTGTCTCCGATAACCACCTCTTCATTGATAAAAGAGGAAATCCTGTTCAGTTGTCTTCGTTCCAACAAGCCTTCCGCTTAATCAGGGAAAAAGCCGGCATCCATCGTTCGGATACTGCTTACTCTGACGTTCGTCTTCAAGATCTTCGTCACACTTTTGCAACAAACCGCGTTGCACAATGGTATAAGGAAGGAAAGGACGTACAGGCCCTCTTGCCGGTGTTATCCACATACTTGGGTCACAGCAATCTTGATAGTACGGCTGTGTATATCTCTTTCACAAATCAACTATTGGATGAGGCGGGGAAACGCTTCCAAACTTATGCTGCGCTATGAAACAGTCTGACAAAGAACTTATAGGATACTGGCTTCGAAGATATCTAACTGAATATCTGCCCGTCGTGAGAAACCTGTCGCGAAATACGATTACCAGTTATCGGGACGCCCTGCGTCAACTACTTGAATATGTTACAGAGAATGGGCTTTCTCCTGATAAACTTCGTGTTGAAGAACTAACTTCAGAACTTGTGGCGAGCTTTTTACTCAATCTTGAGCGAGCAAAAAACTGCTCTATACAGACGAGAAATCACCGGCTTTCTGCCATACACAGCTTTGCGAACTACATCTCAACATCGGAACCTCAATACCTGTTTTGGTATACAAAATTGAAGAATATACCCATCAAGAGGTTCGGTCTTAAAAAACATTATGAGAAAGCAATCCCCAAAGTTGTGTATTTGGAAAAGGACGAAATGAAAACGCTGCTTTCCATACCTGACAAAACGACATCCCAAGGAGCTCGAGACTATGCTCTACTGATGTTCTTGTACAATAGCGGGGCGAGAGCGACCGAAGCAGTGAATCTTCGAATACAAGATATCGCTATAGGCAACGGAGTTCATGCATCCTTGGCGACAATCAGAGGTAAGGGCAACAAAACAAGAGTATGCCCATTATGGGACAGTACGGTAAAGCTATTGCAGCCATATATGAAAAGAAGTCCTGAAGAACCGATCTTTCTTAATCGATATGGTGATCCCATCACAAGGTTCGGGATATATGAACTGGTATCAAGATATGCTGCTAAGGCTGCGGAAGTCATGCCGTCAATCGGAGAAAAGAATATCAGCCCTCATACGATACGTCATTCGACCGCATCTCATTTACTTGAGTCGGGAGTGGATATCAATACCATTCGTTCGTGGTTGGGACATGTATCAGTTGACACTACTAACATATATGCTGAGGTTAACATCAGAATGAAGTCCAAAGCTTTAAAAACTTGCGAGGTGTTTGTAAAAGGCGTCCCAAAGTATAATCCCAAAGACAAAACGCTCATTGGCTTCCTTAAATCTCTATAGACAGTTGTACGTTATGTTGGCATTGTAGTAATCATATCGTTAAATATAAAAGACTTAACTTACGATGCCAACATAATTGCATTGCCAACATAAGGAAGAAAGAACTTCCTGTTCTGTGGGAACCACGATGCTGCAATACGTGCCGCCATCGTCTACTCCCTGGTGGACAGCTGCAAGGCACTGGACGTTGACCCGCGTGAATGGATGGAGGATGTCCTTCTCCGGATCCCCGGTAACGAGAATAATCGCGAAGCCCTCCGTGAACTCCTGCCCGACAAGTGGGCTAAACAAACCAACTAGAATCAACTTGAACCAACTTGGGGCAACTTGACCAAGTTGCCTCCAACTTGAAATCAAATACACAAGTCGTCTTTTATCGGAGGCTTACCTTTAATGCAGAAAAAGAGAAAAAGAAATAGTACCGCATTGACATCGGAAAACGGCTTCATAGGGAGACCATTCACCAACTGTTTTTTGCATCATTACCGAACTGATTGGAGTTGCTATGAATCATGAGGAACCCATTTCATATAAAGAACTGAGTCAGCGAATACATCATCGCACTGCGAGAATCGGCTATCAACTAGGCTGTATTATTGATATTTTCGAGAGCCTCAATAAATACATTGATTTCAGAGTACCACCTCTTACTGGTCTATGCGTTTCTACCTATACTGGATTTCCAGGAAAGAGTTTTAACAGAATTATCCCTCATTATTCAGAGAAAAGCCATACTGAAAAAGTGTCGACCTTAAATTGCATCAATCAGGAGGCCTACAACTTTAAAAGATGGGAAGATGTTCTGATAATGCTCGGCTTAAATCAAGATTGACTACATAGCTATCCTTATAATACTTATTATCCAATAGTTTTCAATACCAAGATTATGAACCTGTCATACCTGTCTTTACTTGCATTAGGGAAAGTACCAGAAGAGGACTTTCAGTATAAAGACCTAAATGCTGCCAGGAAAAAAAGAGTTGCTGGATTTGTGAATAACATTCCACAGAAGTACTCACTAGACGAAATCAATTCTGATGTTCAAAAGCTTTCGGCAATGAAAGATAGCTTTATATTTAAGATAGTAGACAAATTCGACATGATATTTGTTGCCCTTTCAGTTGTATTCTTTGCACTATATTGGGCATTATATGGTTTTGGGTATGGTTTGCTGACGGGAGGCGGTTTGTTAATCATTATGGCTATTCTCGATAAGCACCTTGGAAACCTCTTCGATTTGACTCCATCTTCTGTTCAGTTGTTGACGGATTTTGACACTCTTCTAAACGAATTAAATAATGCTCAGAGAAGAGAAAGAAATAACTCAAAATAGTACTCAGTTATGAATAATACTCTTGCAATCTTATTTAATAAGCTTGATAAAACAGCAAAACATCTTATTGTTGGCGCCATTGTTCTATTATTACTTCCTCCGATATTATCAGTAGAGCAGAACCAAAATGTTAAACTACCACAGTATTCTAGTTTCTCAACAAGAAATACAAATCCCCACATTACACTGCAGACATTTGACGCTGACGATGTAATCTGCTTGAATTGGTATCATGATTCAGGCAGGAGTTATAGTCTGTACTGTACAATTAAGAAGGGGAATAAACTATATGATAGCGGAGGTTCGAAATGTGGTTATCTTCTCGTAAAAGGGGACGGAAGTGTTGTGATTAAAGGTTGGGGAGAAGCGAATGGTCACTATTATGGTGTGGATGGCGCAAAGGCTTCAAAGAAATAACCTTAAAAAATCATTATAGTATGGAGAATCAAGAACAACCCAAAAAAGGGAGCAAGTGGCTAACATGGTTGGCAATTATTTTCGTTCTCGCCGTAATCGGGCGTTGTATGGGCGAATCAGAGAGTGAAGATGACAAATTTATTAGGCAATATAATGAATTCGCTACCAGGCCATAACTTGTCAAAGAACTAAATTAAAACGGCATATCGTCTTCATCGTCATCCTCGGTTGAGGTCAAGGTGAAGTTCATCTTCTGGCGATGCCTATTGACGATACGTTTAAACTCCTCACGGCTGTTAAAGCGCTGAACCTTGCCCCCAACGGAGACGAAGCCTTCGATGGCGACCGGGTCCTCGAAAAGGCTCTTGATGGAAACATCAAGGGCTTTTGCTATTTTCTCGATGGTGTCAATGCGGGGCAGGCCGTTGAGGGAGCGAGACAGGCTCTCGGGCTTGACACCCATTTCACTCGCGAGCCGGAAGTGTTTCCAGCCCTTTTCTTGACATAAACGGTCAACGTTAAAAACCAGAATATCTTTTGCATCCATATTTGAAATGATCAAAAACATCTCAAATATACGCAAAATTAACGGATAGTATCAAGAAATTTTCACATATATCGCCAACTTATCAATCCGACCTCTTGTTTATCAATTAACTATTTCGTATATTAGTCAGAGGAATAATTAACCGTTATATCAACATAATTTATCAAATATGAAACCGATCAACACCTGCATCTACGCCCGAGTGAGCACTTCTGGACAACAGTACGACCGTCAGCTGGCGGACTTGAGGGAGTTTGCCGACAGGATGGGCTATGTGGTAGTCCGGGAGTTCTCCGAAAAGATAAGCGGGGCAAAGAAGGTTGAGGAACGGGAGGCGTTGATGGAGTTGCTCTCATACGTGGAGACACACCCCGTGGATAAGGTGCTCATCTACGAGTGCAGCCGCCTTTCCCGTCGTGCAGTGGACTTCCTTTCCGTCATTGAGACACTCTCAGCCCAGAAGGTCAGCGTCTATATACACCAGAATGGCCTTGAGACCCTGCTCCCCAACGGCACGCCCAATCCGATTGCGCAGCTGGTGCTGGGAATCCTCGCACAATTTAACTCGATGGAGCGCTCCCTCATCCGCAGCAGGATGGAGAGCAGCTATAACCACTACCGCAACCTCGGCGGCCAGGTAGGCAGAAAGGCGGGCTGGCGAAAGACTGACGAGCAGATGAGGCTGGACTACCCCAACGAGCTCAAACTCCTTAAAAAGGGCCTTTCCTTGCGAAATGTGCAGGCCATAACCGGGACTAGCCTCAACACCCTGCGAAAATTGAAGGCCATCATCCTTTAAACCGACCAAAATCAAAAAACATTTGTATGTTTGGTTTGCCTTCGGGCTAATAAGGCCCCTGCGGGGGAGAAAAGAAACATACAAATGACGAAAGAGTCGGATTATGAGACTTATTTCAAAGAAATCGGGCTTGATAGCCCACAGGAACAGGGGACAGTGCTGAATTTCGTGAAGGAACTCTTCAGCATTGCAATCAATCACTTGAACGAAATGGAAAGAAGGGAGCCAGCCTATGATTAACTACAACTACGTTCGGGAAGGAAAGACCTGTGCAATCTGGACAAGGGTCTCCACGAAGCACCAAGAAGAAAACGGAGGAAGCCTCGAGTCGCAGAAGGAGTTCTGTGATGATTACGCAAGCCGCTATGGCTACCGGATTGCAGGTCGCTTCGGGGGGAAACACGAGAGTGCCCGCACACCGGGAAAGATGGTGCAGGAGATGGTGAAGTTCGTCAAAAAGAACACCTCAGTCAGCACCGTTCTCGTATCTGAGTACGACCGTTTCTCACGCCTGTCGTGGCAAGCGATAAAAATGCTTCATGAGATGCGGGAACTGGGGATTGTCGTCATTGCAACCAAGTATGGAATGGACACCCGTACCAAGGAAGGGATGATGATGGCGCAGAACACCCTCAACTTTGCCGAGCTGGACAACCAGATGCGTACTGACAAATTTGTGAGCGGGAAGGAGCAGTGCCTGCGCTCCGGTGCATGGGTGTTACAAGTCCCGAGAGGGTACTATAAGGAAGGAAAGAGCCGTAGTACCTATTGCCGCCTCAACAATGACGGGAAACTGATAGCCAAGGCTTTCCGTTGGAAGCTGGACGGCCTTGCCGGGACGGAAATCATCGCCCGTCTGCGTCCCTTTGGAATGTACTTGACCCAGCAGCGCCTCCACCAGATTCTGACGAATCCTTTCTACGCAGGGAAGATACGTCATAAGGCTACATGTGGAGAGGTCATTGACGGCCAAATCGAGCCGGCGGTATCCTATAAAGACTTTCTCCGGGTGCAGGAAATACTCTCCGGCAGAACTGGGCGTTATGTTCAAGCCAAGCAAAAGCCGGATCTCCCTTTGACACGATACCTTTACTGCGCCGCTGACGGGAACGCCTTTACGTCCTATACTAAACACAAAAAGACATCCATGGGCCTGAAAGACTATCATTACTACAAGTGCAATCACGCTGGATGCGGCACGAATGAAAATGCCGAGCGGATGCACGAGCGCTTTGAACTCATTCTCTCCCGCTTCAACCTTGAAGAGAGAATGCTGGAACGATTTCGGGATGTTGCCCGCTCCTTGTTGGAGGAATACACCAAGGAAGCCGTACAGCAGCGCACTACCCTTAAGAAACAACTGACAGAACTTGAGAATAACCAAAGGAAGATGGCAGTCCGCCGGGCTCTCGGGGAAATTCAGCAGGATGTCTATGAAATCGGGGTGCAGGAGTTGCAGTCCAGAAAGGACGTTCTGACCCTCGAATATGAAAAATGGAATGAAAAATTATCGAACTCGGAGGGCTTTATCTCCAAAGTAATCGCAACTGCCTCAAACATAAGGGATTTATGAAAGGAAGGGGGCCTTGAAACCAAGCGAAAAATCCAAAAACTCGTCTTCCCTGACGGGATTTATTGGGACAAAGAAATCAGCGATTATCGAACTGAAAACAGGAATCCATTCTTCGGTCTAATCGAAAGATTTTCAGAGACTTGCATAAAAACAAAAGAGACAAGTCCTCGCGAACTTGTCTTCTTGTGCGGTAGGTGAGACTCGAACTCACACAGGCTTACGCCCACTACCCCCTCAAAGTAGCGTGTATACCATTTCACCACTACCGCATTTCTGAAAGGTGAATGCAAAGGTAACGGAATATTCTTAATTAGCAAAACTTTTCTGCTGAAAAAGTTCAGGAAAAACTCTTGCCTATCCGGAATTTATGCCTAACTTTGCACGCTCTCTGAGGTGGAATCCATTCACCGACAAGAGAAAGGCTCTCACGAGCTGGGAGCGACAGGTAATTTATTAATTAATAAAACAGATTCACAATGGCTGTTAAAATCAGACTTCAACGCCACGGTAAGAAGAATTTCGCATTCTTCCACATTGTCGTGGCAGACACTCGCGCACCTCGCGACGGACGTTACATCGAACAACTCGGAACTTACAACCCGAACACCAATCCGGCAACCATCACTCTCGATTCCGAGAAAGCACTGAACTGGCTTAAGGTTGGAGCACAGCTTACGCTCGTAACCCGCAGGTTGCTCTCTTACGAGGGAGTTCTCCTGAGGTTCCATCTTCAGAAAGGCGTAGACAAAGGTGCTCTGACTCAGGAGCAAGCCGACCAGAAATGGAATGCATGGAAAGCTCAGAGGGATGCTAAGATAGAGGCCAAAAAGGCGGGCATCGCACAAAGCAAGCAGACTAAGGCTAAAGCTGCCCTTGACGCAGAAAAGAAAATCAATGCCGAAAGGGCTGAGGCTCTCGCAAAGAAAGCCGAGGAGCTTGCGGAGAAAGAGCGCAAGGCTGCTGAGGAAGCTGCCGCCGCTAAGGCTGCCGCAGAGGCTGCTGAGGCACCTGCTGCTGAAAGCGCACCAGAAGCTAAGCCAGAGGCTTAAACGATGTCCGAGGCAAGAGCAGATCTTCTGTGCGTTGCCAGGGTGTTGAAATCCAACGGAACCAATGGCGAAGTCATCATGGGCTTTCGCGAATATGCTCCAGAGGAAATAAATTTAAAGGAACCGCTGTACATCTATTTTGATGGGCTAGCGGTTCCTTTTTTCATTGAATCTTTCTCGGCAAAAGGCAGCCGAGCTGCCGTCAGGCTCACTAGCGTAAAGTGCCTAACCGATGCTGAAGAGCTGGAAGGAAGGGAGATTTTCGTCAAAGAAGATACGATAAATGAATATGAAGACGGCGAGGATGTGCTGTCTCCGGACGACCTCGTTGGCTGGACTGTGCTGAATGAGAATGGGGAAATGGTTGGGACGGTCTCTGGCTGGGAAGATATTCCGGGGAATACGTGTCTTTACATCCGGCTGGGAAATGGAGCAGAATCAATGATTCCTTTCAACGACGCTCTCATCGTCCAGATTGATGAGGATAACAAAAAAATAGCCCTCCGTATTCCAGAAGGGCTGATTTAATCGTACAACACCGATTTTATTTTGGCATGTAATCTTCTGGGTTCTCAGAAGCCTTAGGGGCTTCAGGGGCAGGTGTGGTGGAGGCTGGAGCCGCAGGAGCATATTCGGAAGCAGCCTTTTCCGCATTCCTACGCATCAGATAGTCATGCTTCACATCCTGATAGAATGCATGCTGACAGGCCTGGGCGTAAGGATAGAACCACAGGAGGCCTATTCCCAGAGTCAGAAGCGAAAGCAGGAACCAGCCTATCAGGCTAAGATAAAGATAGAACAAATCGTACTTCCGCCCTTTCATCATCGCCATGCTCAGCTCAATGGACTTGTTCACGGAAAGCTCCGGATAATCCTCCAGGACATAGTACGTCATGGCGTATGACAATGCTTTTATTATGCCTGGCACAATGAGCAGCAGTGACCATAGGACAGTGTAGATGCCCCTAAGCAGGACAGCCCATACGTGACGCCAGTAATTGCTAAGACCAATCCGGAACATATTCCCGACCACTCTTCCGTCGCCACTCTGGCTCATCACTTTAAAAGAAATGACGTACCCCAGCTGGAGCGGATCTATGAAGAATATGCTGAGAATCCAGATAAGTGGCGTGAAACGATTCTGCGCTGCGGTAATAGCTTCAAGATCCGTAGGATCCTTGAGGATCATAGCGTACATCGGCGCGACCAGTGCATAAGAAATCAGAAGCAGAATGAGAATTCCAAGGACGGACTGAGCCCAATTCCCTTTCAGAGAGGCCAGAGCCTCGTTTTTGTATTGCACGTTTTCTTTCATATTTGGTTAATGATTGGTTGCGCAGAAAATATTAATATTCAATATGCACGCTTGCCGTCAGGTTGTCAATGCAGAAACTACGAGGGAAATCAGCCCTGTTCGTCTCAACGGTGAATTTCAATGCATCGACGAATCCAAGCGAGCTAAGATCCACTTCAGTCCACTTCGTTATGACGGTCCTCTTCATGCTGTCATTCCTGACCAGATCGACGTTCACGGATTTTACCGCTGCCTTATTCAAATATCCAGTGACGGTTACGGTAAGGTAATCGCCATCCTGCAAAGGTTTGTCTTCAATTGCTTTGATGGTCTTGCTGACATTATCTATGTAAAGGCCTTTCATGGAGCAAGTTCCAACATCATAGCCGCTCAAGAATATCTGCCAGTCATATTCCTGGCCCGCAGGATAAAAGTATACGGCATAGACTTTCGAATCAAAAGCTCCTGCACCCGGCCCTGCGGAAGAATAATCCGAAATGCCTGTCTTTTCCGTATTCAGAGAATCCTTTTTCATCGATAGGCAGAATCCGCCATTGAAAATGGAATTATTTTCATCGTAAGCAGAATTAAGGCAGGAAAATTCATCGGTAAGAATCTGCTTCGCAAATCGCAGGCTGTCTTTGAAATATTGAGCGACCAACTGATCGCTGGAGGCATAACCGTCAAAATTCCCAACGATGGTGTAATCAGACTTCGAAACCCCTGAACCTAGGCAGGACGTCGCAAAAATAACGGCGGAAGCAAGCATAATAAGAGTTAAGTTTTTCATTATCATTTCTTTTAATCTGTACAAAAATAATAAAAATACTTATTCCAAAATCCCCAACTTCAAAATGCTTGCGTCATATTCATTTTATTTACCTGAGGGAGCATCTAATTTGTATTCCGGATGCTTCCCTGAAGAAATAGCAAGACCGACCGAAAGCAGGATAGAAACAATGCAGACGCCAACGAACATCAGTTCCACTTTCACAGGACCAGTTTCCACCGCCGATGACTCCAGGATACCGCCTGCGGACATTTTGAAGAACATGAGACCAAGGTTCTGAACCCAATATATTAATGAATATGCCGTACCCAGCACTTTGTCTGGCACTATCTTCGGTACGCCAGGCCACATGGCGGCAGGCACCAGCGAATAGCCGAAGCCAAGGAAAATCATGCTCAGGTAACCGAAAATCGGCCTTCCGGCAGGGGCGAAGGCCAGTAGCATGTGAGCAATGAAAGCCAGGATGGCCCCAAGAACCATCCAGCGAGTGCCTTTCCCTGCTTTATCGACCATGATTCCGAAAAGCGGAGCGAAAATAACGGTTGCGAATGGAAGCATGGAAACCATCCAGCTGGCAGCCTCTACCGGAACCTCGAACCGTGGAATCAGGATGGCACTTGCGAATTTTTTGAAAGAGACTATGCTGCTGTAGAAAAAAACGCACAGCAAGGCTATCATTATGAACTCTTTATTTTTCAAGAGCCTCAATACGTCCTTGAAAGAGAATTTGTCCTCCTGCGCAGCGTCCACGTGGCCGCGAAACCCAGCCTGTTTGTCGAAACGAGCGTCCATGGCGACGAAAATAGCCCAGAGAATCATTCCTGCTAGCATCAACATCAATCCCAAGAATGCAGGACGGGCCGTCTCTGCCAATGAACACATCTCCCCGGGAGCCTTGGTAGCGACCAGGCGAGGAGAGATTATTAAGGCGAAAGCTGTCCCGAGCCTCGCGATTGCAAGCTGCAGACCCATGGCGAAGGCAATGGGACCATCTTTGAACCATTTGGCAATGGAGCGAGTCACAGCGACTCCGGCGATTTCGCTTCCCAAGCCAAATATCATGCAACCGACATAAGCTATTGCAATTGAGCTTTTCGGCGGCAGACCGGAAGTTATTGCCCAAGTGACCAAGGCAGCACCACCGGCCATCAGGCCGACGAAGATTGAGCCAGTAATGCGGACGCCCCACTTGTCGAGGAGCATGCCGCATATTACCAGCCCGCCGAATATGCAAAGAACCGAATAGCCACTGGCATAAAGGCCATAATTGGCTGAATTCCAGCCTAATTCAAGGCGTTCAGGATGTTCGAAAAGATGCGACAGAGTGGAGAACATGTCGTCGAAATAGTACGATGCGAACATCGGCACCACAAGACATGCCAGCGCCAGCCAGCACAAAATGCTCCCCTTCCTCTGCGCCATAATTATTTCTGAATATTTGGAAGCTCAAGCCCGTAACTCTTTGCCTTGTCTTCTCTCTTAAGGAATATGCTGAGTATCAGAGCGAGAACGCCAAAGCTTGAGAATACCAGCATCGGCACGAAATAACTGCCAGTGGAAGCCCGAAGATACCCGATGAGCATAGGGACGAAGCAAAGCCCGACGTTCTGAACCCAGAAAATAAGGCAATATGACGAACCAAGTATCTTCTCGTCGATAATTTTAGGCACGCTCGGCCACATGGCCGCAGGGACGAGGGAGAAGCTGACTCCGAGAATCACTATCAGCGTCATGGCGAACCACTTTTGAGGATAAGCCGGCAGGATGAAAGCGAAGCTCAGATGGCACGCAATCATGATTATCGCCCCCCACATCATCATTGTAGCGCCCTTCCCTACCCTGTCCAGGAATATTCCCAGAACCGGAGTCAGGCACATAGCCAGGATTGGGAAGAAGCTGAACATTCTTGAAGCGGCAGCCGCATCTATGTTCAAGGTTTCCTGCAGATAGTTCGGAGCATACCTCTGGAATGGGAATATGGCCGAATAGTACAGCACGCACAGAAGGGCGATCAGCCAGAACATCTTGCTCTTAAAGATGGCTCCAAGGTCGCTGATGTGGAATTCGTCTTCAGGGTCCTTCTCGTAAGTAGCCTTGCCAGCGGCAACCAGCTGCTTGTCCAGCTTGGAATCCATGACGTTGAAAACCAAGAAATTGATCAGCCCTATTATCAGCAGGCAGGCGCAGAAAAGCACCGAAGCTACCACAGTGTCGCCAGAGTCGATTATTCCATCTGCATTGCCGAACTTGTCAGCGAGCAGAGGAGAAATCCACATCACGGCGAAAACGCCCAGCCTGGCTATGGCCATCTCCAAGCCCATGGCAAGGGCCATCTCTTTACCTTTAAACCACTTTGCGATGGCCTTGGAAACGGTCGTACCCGCCATCTCGCAGCCGCAGCCGAATATCATGAAGCCAAGGGCGGCCATCTTGGCGCTCCCGGGCATTGCCACCCACCAAGTGTCCAGCCAGTTACAGAAGCCGGTCGTCTGGAACCAGTCGCTCACGCCGACATATTTTATCAGGGCACCTGCGACCATGAGGGATGCGGAAAGCGCTCCGGTGAACCTGACACCCATCTTGTCCAGGATGATGCCGGCTATTATCAGGAAGCCACAGACGTTCAAGATGTATTCAGCCGCAGCATACGTCCCGAACACGCCGCTGTCCCATCCCCGCTGGGATTCGACGAGCGACTTCAGAGGCGAGAGCACATCCACGAACATGTACCCGAAAAACATCATCAGCGCAATCAGAATCAGCGCCGCCCACCTGGCGGCAGGATAGTCATTGAGAAATTGCCTTACTTTTTCTGACATCGTATCAAGATTTAATTATTTCCTAATAGCAACGAAGCGTAAAGTTAAAAAAAGTCGGAATAATATCGTAATTTTGCATTTATGATTCTTGAAAAAATCAATTCGCCTGACGATGTGAGGAAGCTTGGCGTCGAAGAGCTGAAGACGCTCTGCGATGAAATCAGGGAATATATCGTCAGGTGCTGCGCAGTGAACCCCGGCCACGTCGCCTCCAGCCTCGGGGCGGTAGAGCTGATCGTGGGGCTTCATTACGTTTTCAATACCCCGAAGGATAAGATAATATTCGATGTCGGCCATCAGGCGTATGCCCACAAGATAATAACCGGAAGACGCGAGGCATTCAAAAAGAACCGTATGCCAGGGGGAATCAGCGGTTTTCCAGTCAGGAGCGAGAGTGAATATGACGCATTCGGCACAGGCCATGCTTCGACCTCAATATCGGCAGCGCTCGGCTTCGCAAAAGCAGCGCAGCTTTCTGGCTCAAATGAAAAAGCAATCGCCCTGATTGGCGACGGAGCCATGACCGGAGGCCTTGCCCTGGAGGGACTGAACAATGCCGGCGACAGCGATGCCGACCTGCTCATCGTCCTGAACGACAACGAGATGGCCATCGACGGAAACAAGGGCGGGTTGCATTCGTACTTGCTGAGACTTACCACCGATCCTACATATAATAAAATAAAGAACAGCGTTTGGAACCGCCTGGGCGAGAGCAAGGCCAGAAATATCCTTCAGGGATTCGTTAGAAAAACGAAAAAAGGCCTGGTTACCGAATCCGGAGGAGATTTCTTCGAGGCTTTCGGGTTCAGGTATTTCGGTCCGATCGATGGCAACGACATGAATGCCGTCGTGGATACTCTCAAAAGGCTGAAAGACATCAAAGGCCCGAAAGTCCTGCACGCATATACCGTTAAAGGGAAGGGTTACGCTCCAGCTGAGAAAGAATCCACCATCTGGCACGCCCCAGGGAAATTCAATCCGGAAACAGGGGAACGCATCCACAGGGAATACCCGGTAAGCCGTTACCAGGATGTCTTTGGCGAGGTTCTGTGCGAGCTTGCCAGGAAAGACCCGAGAGTGGTCGCAATCACTCCTGCGATGGCCTTCGGCAGCGGCCTCTCTGGCTTTGCTAAAGAATTCCCTGAGAGGTTTTTCGACGTGGGCATAGAAGAAGAGCACGCCGTGACTTTTTCCGCAGGCCTGGCCGCAGGCGGGATGAAGCCCTATTGCAGCATCTACTCCACCTTCGCCCAAAGGGCATACGACGAGATAGTCCACGACGTAGCCCTGCAGAAACTTCCCGTGGTGCTCTGCATTGACAGAGCAGGCCTGGTCGGGGAGGACGGCGCCACGCACCAAGGCGTCTTTGACATGGCCTCGATGAGGTGCATACCGAATGTTACCATAGCAGCGCCAATGAATGAGCTAGAGCTCAAGGGCATGATGTACCTTGGATTGAACATTCATGAAGGCCCGCTAGTCATCCGTTACCCAAGAGGTCTGGGTGAAGGTGCGGATTGGAAGGCCGCCACGGCCGGCGATATATTAATAGGTAAAGGCAGGAAGCTCGTCGATGGCGAGAGGGTCGCGGTTCTGGCGCTGGGACCCGAAGCTGCAAGGGCCGCAGAGGCCGTCGAAATATTAAAAAAAGATTCAGGAATATGCCCTGCCGTCTTCGACATGCGCTTCCTCAAGCCTATTGACGAAGACATACTAGAAGAGGCTTCTCATTTCATGAATATATTGACTGTGGAAGATGGCAGCCTTAAAGGTGGGCTTTATAGTGAGGTCTGCGAGTGGATGGAGGCTCGCGGCAGATGCTGCAAGGTCTCAGGAATAGGCGTGCCTGACATATTCATTAAACAAGCCCCGCAGGCTGTGCAACGCACAGAATGTCGACTGGATTCCGAGGGCCTTGCTTCAGAAATCAGGGCGCTTTGGGAAAAAATTTAAAAAACTTTTTGGCGAATCGGAATTAATATCTATCTTTGCAATCCCTTTGTGTTCAAAGGGTCTTTGAAATACCGCCGATATAGCTCAGTTGGCTAGAGCGTGTGATTTGTAATCTCAAGGTCGTGGGTTCGACTCCCTCTATCGGCTCTCTTTCCGGGGAGTAATGTGCCGGAACGTTATCGGGAGGATCGCATAGCGGCAATTGCGGCGGACTGTAAATCCGCTCCTTCGGGTTCGGTGGTTCGAGTCCACCTCCTCCCACTTTTTTGCGGAAGTAGCTCAGTTGGTAGAGCATCAGCCTTCCAAGCTGAGGGTCGCGAGTTCGAACCCCGTCTTCCGCTCCATTAAAGCCGGTGTAGCTCAGGGGTAGAGCGCATCCTTGGTAAGGATGAGGTCATGAGTTCAAATCCCATCACCGGCTCAGCATTATATATTAAAGCTAACACATTTAATCATAATATTATGGCAAAAGAAACATTCCAAAGAACAAAACCGCATGTCAACATCGGTACAATTGGCCATGTTGACCACGGTAAGACGACTTTGACTGCCGCAATTTCCAAGGTTCTCCACGAGAGGGGCTTCGGAAGCGAGGAAGTCAAGTCTTTCGACCAGATCGATAACGCTCCTGAGGAGAAAGAGCGTGGCATCACCATTAACTCCGCACACATCGAGTACGAGACCGCAAAGCGTCACTATGCGCATGTTGACTGCCCAGGCCACGCCGATTATGTGAAGAACATGGTTACCGGCGCCGCTCAGATGGATGGCGCAATCCTCGTAGTAGCAGCTACCGACGGTCCAATGCCTCAGACACGCGAGCATATCCTTCTCGCTCGTCAGGTGAACGTTCCTAAGATCGTTGTCTTCCTGAACAAGGTTGACCTCGTAGAGGATCCTGAGATGCTTGACCTCGTTGAAATGGAAACCCGCGACCTGCTTACATTCTATGGATACGATGGTGACAACTGCCCAGTTATCCGTGGTTCTGCCCTCGGTGCTCTCAATGGAGAGAAACAGTGGGAAGACAAAGTAATGGAGCTCATGGATGCGGTTGACGAATATATTCCTGTTCCTGTTCGTGATAACGAGAAGCCATTCCTGATGCCTATCGAGGACATCTTCTCCATTACCGGACGCGGAACTGTAGTTACCGGCCGTGTTGAAAGGGGAACCATTCATGTCAACGACCCTGTAGAACTCATCGGTTTCGGTGACGCTCCAAGGCCTACGACTGTTACTGGCGTCGAGATGTTCCGTAAGCTTCTTGACCAGGGTGAGGCAGGAGACAATGTAGGTCTTCTTCTCCGTGGCATCGACAAGAAGGACGTCAAGAGAGGTGAAGTCGTAGCAAAACCTGGCACCATCACTCCTCACAAACACTTCAAGGCTCAGATTTATGTGCTGAAGAAGGAAGAGGGTGGCCGTCATACTCCATTCCACAATCACTATCGTCCTCAGTTCTTCATCAGAACTCTTGACGTTACTGGCGAGATTACTCTTCCGGAGGGCGTAGAAATGGTTATGCCTGGTGACAATGTCGAGATCGACGTTCAGCTCATCACTCCTGTAGCTCTTAACGAGCAGCTCCGTTTCGCTATCCGTGAGGGTGGCCGCACGGTAGGAGCTGGTCAGGTTACTAAGATTCTTGACTAATACTCTATAACAAGCGGGCTGGCCCAAAAGGCAAGTCCGTTTTTAGGGGAATAGAACAAGGGTAGTTCAGCGGTCTCCAAAACCGTCGATGTGGGTTCGAATCCTGCTTCCCCTGCCAATATCAAAGGTTACGATTTGGTAATTGTTTAACAGACTTCGCGATAAGCTTCCAAATTACGGGGTCCATTAAATGCAAAGATGAGAAAGTTCATTAACTATCTTAAAGAGTGCTATGTAGAGCTGACGAAGAAAGTGACGTGGCCGACCTGGAGCAAGTTGCAAAGCTCTGCTCTACTGGTTATCGTGGCTACGATCATCCTTTCAATCGCGCTCTTCATAATCGACTTCACTTTCGAGCATCTGATGACTGCAATTTACACATTGTAAATCATTGATTGCCATGGCGGATATGAAATGGTACGTCCTCAGGACGGCTGGAACAAAAGAGAAGAAAGCTGCCGGATATCTCGAGAAAGAGATTGAAAGAAGCGGTTTGCAAGATTTGGTTGGGCAGGTCTTAGTGCCTGTGAAAAAAGAGATTGTAACCAAAAATGGCAAGAGGAAGGTAGTTGAAAAACTGCTTTTCCCTGGGTATGTGCTCATCCAAGCCGAGTTAAGCGGCGAACTTGAGTACATAATTCGTAATCTCATCCCCAACATGTCTGGCTTCCTGACTGAGAATCGCCGGGTTTCTGTCGAAGGTGGCAAAAGCACCATCGAGAAAATCCCTATCCCCCTCAGAGATGAAGAGGTACAGCGTATTCTAGGCAATCAAGACGAGAATGTCGATAATCCTGCGGAGACAGAGGTTAATTACGAAATTGGTGAATCCGTCAAGATCACCGACGGGCCGTTCAGCGGCTTCAGCGGAACGGTAGACGCAATTGAAGAAGATAGAAGCAAACTCAAAGTCGTAGTTGTGATCTTTGGCAGGAAGACCCTGCTCGAGCTCAGCTTCAGTCAAGTAACAAAAGAATAACAATCAATTATGGCAAAAGAAGTAACCGGATTCATTAAACTCCAGATCAAAGCTGGAGCAGCAAATCCAGCGCCCCCAGTAGGACCTGCTCTTGGTTCTAAAGGCTTGAATATAATGGATTTCTGCAAGCAGTTCAATGCCGCCACTCAAGCACAAGCGGGAAAGATTCTGCCAGTGGTCATCACGGTATATTCAGACAAGTCCTTCACCTTCGTGGTAAAGCAGCCCCCAGTGGCAATCTCGCTAAAAGAGGCAGCTAAGATTCAGAAAGGATCAGGGCAGCCAAATAGATCTAAGGTCGCATCAGTCACCTGGGATCAGATTAAAACAATCGCCGAAGGGAAAATGCCTGACCTGAACGCTTTTACGCTCGCCTCCGCCATGAAAATGGTAGCTGGCACGGCAAGGAGCATGGGCATAAAAGTAACTGGCGAGTTTCCTAAGGACATTTAAAAATTCACAAGCAAATGAGCAGAATTACAAAAAATCAGAAAGCGGTCGCTGGTAAATACGATCCTTCTAAAGCATATTCTCTTTCAGAAGCCTGTGAAGTTCTGAAAGACATAACCTACGTCAAGTTCGACTCAACCGTCGAACTCACCGCGAATCTTGGAGTTGACCCTCGTAAGGCCAATCAGATGATTCGTGGCGTGGTAACTCTTCCTCACGGAACTGGCAAGGTGGTGAGAGTGCTCGTGCTCTGCACTCCTGACAAGGAAAACGAGGCAAAAGAGGCCGGAGCAGATTACGTTGGTCTTGATGAATATGTGGAAAAAATAAAGGGTGGCTGGACAGACGTGGACGTGATCATATGCACTCCTTCTGTCATGGCTAAAGTTGGTACCTTAGGACGTATTCTCGGACCTAGGGGCCTGATGCCAAACCCTAAGACTGGCACTGTCACCATGGAGGTAGGCAATGCCGTCAAGGATGTCAAAGGCGGCAAAATCGATTTCAAAGTCGACAAGACAGGTATCATTCACGCTGCCATCGGCAAGGCATCATTCACGCCAGATCAGATTCGCGAAAACGCCACTGCCCTTCTCAATGAAATAATCAAGCTCAAGCCACAGAGCCTTAAAGGCACATACCTTAAGAGCGCATCTATCTGCACTACTATGAGCCCAGGCCTCAAGCTTGACGTTAAGGCATTCACTAGCGGTTCAGCTGAGTAAAATATTTTTGCGCTATGAAGAAAGAATTGAAAGATCAAGTAATTGAAAGCATATCCGCTCAGCTAAAGGAGTACCCACACTTCTATGTAACTGACATTTCTGGATTGAATGCTGAAGACACCGTTAAACTTCGCCGTTCCTGCTTCGAGCAAGGGATAAAGCTGACTGTAGTGAAGAACACCCTCTTCGCTCACGTCCTCAAGCAGATCAACAACGAAGATCTTAACCAGCTGCTCCCTACGCTGAAAGGCAACACTGCCATCATGTATGCGCAGACTGCCAACGCTCCTGGCAAGCTTATCAAGAAGCTGAATAAGGACGGCATGGAAAAACCTGTGCTGAAAGGGGCATATGCGCAGGAATGCGTGTTCGTAGGAGCTGACAAGCTCGACGAGCTGGCAGCTATCAAGTCTAAGGAGGAACTCCTTGGCGATATCATCAGCCTGCTCCAGAGCCCTGCCCGCAACGTCATCTCCGCTCTCGAGAGCGCTGGCGGAAAGCTCGCAGGCATTGTCAAGACCCTTTCGGAAAAAGAAGAAAATCAACAATAAAAACAATTTTAAATATTATCAATTATGGCAGATGTAAAAGCACTTGCAGAAGAGTTGGTTAACCTTTCTGTAAAAGACGTTCAGGAACTTGCTAAAGTTCTCAAAGAAGAATATGGTATCGAGCCTGCAGCCGCTGCTGTCGCAGTAGCTGGTCCTGCAGCAGGCGCTGCTGAGGCTGCTCCAGCTGAGCAGACCGAGTTCGATGTTGTCCTCAAGTCAGCCGGCCAGGCTAAGCTTCAGGTGATCAAAGCAGTTAAAGAAGCTCTTGGTCTCGGACTCAAAGAAGCTAAGGATCTTGTAGATGGCGCTCCTTCTAATCTTAAGGAGAAAGTATCTAAGGCTGAGGCTGAACAACTTAAATCAGCCCTTGAAGAGGCTGGTGCTGAAGTTGAGGTTAAATAACCCCGGCTTCCCCTTGCAGGGAAATATTTCAGGTTTAGAGCCTAGGATTGGCTCTAAACCTTTTTGTCGTATTAAGTTTATCTCCAAATCCTAAAGGCAGAAAATGTCAAAAAAGACCAACAATAAGCGAATAATGTTCGCTAAATCAAAGATTCTGGAATATCCTGACCTTCTGGAAGTTCAGCTTAAATCATTCAAGGATTTTTTCCAGTTGGAGACTACGCCTGAGAATAGGAAAGACGAAGGTTTGTACCAGGTATTCCAGGAGATATTCCCGATCGAAGACACGAGAAACAACTACAAGTTAGAGTTCATCGATTATTTCATCGACCCGCCTCAGTATTCGATCGAAGAATGTCTTGACAGAGGCCTCACCTACAGTGTCCCTCTTAAGGCAAAACTCCGCCTTTCTTGCAATGATCCGGAGCACGAGGACTTCGATACAAGAGTCCAAGACGTGTACTTAGGGAATATCCCTTACATGACTCATGCTGGCACATTCGTAATCAACGGATCAGAAAGAATCATAGTTTCCCAGCTGCATAGGTCTCCGGGCGTATTTTTCGATCAGACCATGCATGCGAACGGCACGAAGTTATATTCAGCCAGGATCATCCCTTTCAAGGGCTCCTGGATTGAATTCGCTACGGACATCAGCAACGTGATGTACGCCTACATCGACCGTAAGAAGAAATTGCCAGTCACTACCCTTCTGCGTGCAATAGGCTTCAGCTCCGACAAAGACATAATCAATATCTTCGGGCTTGCTGAGGAAGTGGCTGTGAACAAGAAGAACCTTCAGAAGAATGCCGGCAGAAAACTGGCTGCCAAGGTTCTCAAAACTTGGACAGAAGATTTCGAAGATGAGGACACCGGTGAGGTCATCCCTATCGAGAGGACTGTTCCTATCGTTGACAGGGGCGAGATCCTAGACGATGATACCATCGCCAAGATCTGCGACACTGACGTGAAAAACATCCTCCTTCAGAAAGATGAGGCTAACGCAAATGAATATGCCATCATCTTCAATACCCTTCAGAAAGATCCTACGAACACGGAGATCGAGGCTGTCAACTACATTTACAAACAGCTGCGTAATTCCGAACCGCCTGATGAGGCAACCGCAAGGGATGTCATCGACAAGCTGTTCTTCTCCGAGAAGAGATACGATCTGGGCAACGTAGGCCGCTATCGTCTGAATAAGAAGCTTGGCCTGACGACAGACCCAGATGTGAGGGTTCTCACGAAGAATGACATCATCGAAATCATCAAGTACCTGATTCAGCTTATCAACTCTAAAGCTACCGTCGATGACATCGATCACCTGAGCAACAGGCGCGTCAGGACGGTTGGCGAGCAGCTTGCGAACCAGTTCAACGTAGGCCTCTCCAGAATGGCCAGGACCATCAGGGAGAGGATGAACGTCCGCGACAGCGAGCAGTTCAACCCGATTGACCTGATCAATGCGAAGACACTGTCTTCCGTCATCAATTCGTTCTTCGGCACTTCTCAGCTGAGCCAGTTCATGGATCAGACGAACCCTCTTGCTGAAATCACTCATAAGCGTCGTCTCTCCGCCCTCGGTCCCGGAGGACTTTCCAGGGAAAGAGCAGGTTTCGAGGTACGTGACGTGCACTACACGCATTACGGCCGTCTCTGCCCTATCGAGTCGCCTGAAGGGCCTAACATCGGTCTTATTTCTTCTCTGTGCGTTTATGCCAGGATCAACGACCTGGGATTCATTGAGACTCCTTATCGTGAGGTACACGAGGGAAAGGTGGATCTCTCAGACAAGGGCTGGCACTATATGACAGCAGAGGAAGAAGAGGACAAGAAGGTATCACTCGCCAACGTTAAGATGTCCGATGACGGAGTCATAGAGTCAGACAGAATCCAGTGCCGCCTGGAAGCCGACTTCCCTGTAGTTTCTAAGGAAGAAGTTGACTACATGGACGTTGCTCCTAACCAGATGGCATCTGTCGCTGCCTCCCTCATCCCATTCTTGGAGCACGATGACGCACACCGCGCGCTCATGGGCGCCAACATGATGCGTCAGGCAGTTCCGCTCCTCAACCCAGAGGCTCCTATCGTGGGCACCGGCCTTGAGGAAAGAGTCTGCCTGGATTCCAGGACTCAGGTCAGGGCTAAAGGCAAAGGCTTGGTGACATATGTCGATGCTAACGAGATAAGAATAAAATACGACATGACTGATGACGAGAAATTCGTCAGCTTCTCTCCTGAAGAGACAGTCTACAAGCTTCCTATTTACAGAAGAACTAACCAGAGCACGACCATCACTCTGAAACCAACCGTTCGCAAGGGCGAGAGAGTAGAAGAGGGACAAGTTCTTACCGAAGGCTATGCTACTCAGGGCGGCGAGCTGGCTCTCGGCCGCAACCTGATGGTTGCCTTCATGCCTTGGAAAGGTTATAACTACGAGGATGCCGTCGTGATTTCTGAGGATATGGTTAAATGGGATATCCTGACCTCGGTGCATGTAGATGAATTCTTGACCGAAGTCCGTGGCACGAAGCGCGGCCCAGAGGAACTTACCTCAGATATTCCTAACGTAAGCGAGGATGCTACCAAGAACCTCGATAAGCAGGGTATCATCAGGGTCGGCGCTCACGTCGATCCGGGCGATATAATGATTGGTAAAATCACCCCTAAGGGTGAGAGCGATCCTTCTCCTGAGGAAAAGCTCCTCAAAGCCATATTCGGAGATAAGGCAGGTGACGTCAAAGACGCTTCTCTGAAGGCAAATCCTTCACTCAGCGGCACAGTCATCAAGACAGATCTCTATGCCAAGGCTGCGAAGGAGACTGGGAGGAAAGGCGCAAAGGCGGATCAGAAAGCCAAGCTGGACGCAATTCAGGAAGACTTCGACAAGAAAGCCGCAAAGCTCTATGCTGATTTCATCAAGAGGCTTTCTACCCTCGTGAAAGGGAAGAAGAGCGCAGGCATCAGCGACCTCTACGGCGTTGAGATCATCCCTAAGGGAAAAGAAATCACAGCCGAGAAACTCAAGAGCATCGAGTATCAGAATATCAATTCGAGCAAGTGGACTCCTGATAAGGACACGAATGAGCTGATTCAGGAACTCATCAACAACTATTGCATCACCTACAAGGAACTTGAGGCAAAGACGAAAAGGCAGCTCGACATGGTTAAGGTCGGGGACGAGCTCCCTAACGGAGTCATGCAGCTTGCTAAAGTCTACGTCGCTAAGAAGAGAAAGATCACGGTGGGTGATAAGATGGCAGGTCGTCATGGCAACAAGGGCTGCGTCGCTAAGATCGTGCGTAGGGAAGACATGCCGTTCCTTGATGACGGAACTCCTGTGGACATCGTTCTGAACCCTCTCGGCGTGCCTTCTCGTATGAATCTGGGTCAGATTTACGAAACCGTTCTCGGATGGGCTGGCAAGAAACTCGGAGTTAAATTCAGCACGCCTATATTCGATGGAGCAACCAACGAAGAGATAGACGATTACACGAAGAAGGCTGGCCTGCCACGCTACGGCAAGACTCGCCTGCGCGATGGAGGCACCGGAGACTGGTTCGACCAGAGCGCGACTGTCGGCGTGATCTACATGCTTAAGCTGGGCCACATGGTTGATGATAAGATGCATGCCCGTTCAATCGGTCCTTATTCTCTCATCACCCAGCAGCCTCTCGGAGGTAAAGCTCAGTTCGGAGGCCAGAGATTCGGAGAAATGGAGGTTTGGGCTCTTGAGGCGTTTGGCGCAGCCAACGCACTTCAGGAAATTCTCACCGTCAAGTCCGATGATGTCACTGGCCGTGCTAAGACTTATGAAGCCATCGTGAAGGGTGACCCTATGCCTGCTCCGGGCATTCCAGAATCCCTGAACGTGCTGCTGCATGAACTTAGAGGCTTAGGTCTCAAGGTAACGTTGGATTAATATATTCAAGAATTTTGATATCTGATAAATATGCCTACTTTCAGCAATAAAGAAAATAAGGTAAAGAGCAACTTCCAGACAATAAGCATCTCGCTGGCCTCCCCTGAGGACATCATCGCGAGGTCTTGCGGAGAGGTTCTGAAGCCGGAGACCGTGAACTACAGGACATACAAGCCTGAGAGAGACGGACTTTTCTGCGAGAAAATCTTCGGCCCTACGAAGGACTACGAGTGCTATTGCGGGAAATATAAGAGAATCCGTTACCGCGGAATCGTCTGCGACAGGTGCGGCGTAGAGGTGACAGAGAAGAAGGTCCGCAGGGAAAGGATGGGTCATATTGCCCTAACTGTTCCTGTGGCTCACATCTGGTATTTCAAGAGCGCTCCTAACAAGATTTCCGCCGTGCTCGGCCTGCCTGCGAAAAAGCTTGAGAGCGTGATTTACTATGAGAGATACATAGTAATTAATCCGGGGAAAGCCACGACTCCTTCTGGAGAGCCTGTCAAGAAAATGGATATGCTTTCCGAGGATGAATATCTCGACGTGGTGGCAAAGCTCCCGGATAACGACAATCTGGCAGACGATGATCCAGATAAGTTCATCGCCAAGATGGGCGCTGAAGGAATCTACGACCTGCTAAAAGAAATAGATGTCGTAGAACTTGCTAAAGATCTCCGTCAGAAGATGCTTAACGAGACGTCTCAGCAGAGAAAGACCGAAGACCTCAAGAGACTCAGCGTCGTGAAATGGTTCGTGGAGTCCAAGGACATCAACCGGCCGGAATGGATGATCATGAAGGTCATACCTGTGATTCCGCCGGATCTCCGTCCTCTCGTTCCACTGGACGGCGGAAGGTTCGCTACCTCAGACCTCAATGACCTTTACAGAAGGGTGATAATCAGGAACAACCGACTCAAGAAACTGCTTGAAATCAAGGCTCCTGAAGTCATATTAAGAAACGAGAAGCGTATGCTTCAGGAAGCTGTCGACTCACTTTTCGACAACTCCAAGAAGTCCAGCGCCGTGAAGAGCGAGACGAACAGGGCTCTCAAATCCCTGTCAGACTCTCTCAAAGGCAAGCAGGGACGCTTCCGTCAGAATCTGCTTGGAAAACGCGTCGACTACTCTGCACGTTCTGTAATCGTCGTCGGTCCTGAGCTGAACATGCACGAGTGCGGCCTGCCTAAGTTCATGGCTGCCGAGCTCTACAAGCCATTCATCATCAGGAAACTGATCGAGAGAGGAATCGTGAAGACAGTGAAGTCTGCGAAGAAAATCGTCGACAGAAAAGACCCTGTGATCTGGGAAATCCTGGAGAACGTGATGAAGGGACACCCGGTTCTACTGAACCGTGCGCCTACCCTGCACAGGCTTGGCATCCAGGCATTCCAGCCACGAATGATAGAAGGTAAGGCCATTCAGCTGCACCCACTCGCTTGTACGGCATTCAACGCCGACTTTGATGGTGACCAGATGGCCGTCCATCTTCCGCTTGGAAACGCAGCCATCATGGAGGCGCAGCTTCTCATGCTTGGCTCCCAGAATATTCTTAATCCTGCCAACGGAACGCCTATCACCGTGCCTTCCCAAGACATGGTTCTTGGTCTTTATTATATTACTAAATTAAGACCAGGCGCCAAGGGAGAGGGAATGACCTTCTACGGCCCAGAGGAAGTGATCATCGCATTCGATGAGAAAGCCATCGACATGCACGCTAAGATCAACGTCAGGATCCCTGTAGATAAGCGTGACGCTTCGAAGGGGACTCAGATGGTCGAGACTTCGGCAGGAAGAATAATCGTAAATCAATATATTCCTGATGAAGTGCCTTTCGTGAATGAGGTTCTGGGCAAGAAAGCCCTTAGGAAAATCATCACCAACGTCATCAAGAGCACCGGCGTCACTAGGACGGCTAAATTCCTCGATGACATCAAGAACCTTGGTTACGAACAGGCATTCAGGGCTGGAATTTCATTCAACCTGGGCGACGTCATCATCCCTAAGGAGAAATACGATCTCATCGAGCAGGGCTACAAACAGGTAGAGGAAGTCAAGAGCAATTATGCGATGGGCTTCATCACCAATAACGAGCGCTACAACAAGGTGATTGACCTTTGGACTTCCATCGACAATAAGCTTACGAACATAGTAGAGAAACAGATTTCTTCTGACCAGCAGGGATTCAATCCGGTTTACATGATGCTGGATTCAGGTGCCCGTGGTTCCACACAGCAGATCAAGCAGCTATGCGGCATGCGAGGCCTGATGGCAAAACCTCAGAAATCCGGAGCTTCTGGTAATGAAATCATCGAGAACCCTATCGTTTCCAACCTGAAGGAAGGAATGTCGGTGCTGGAATATTTCATCTCTACGCACGGTGCTCGTAAGGGTCTTGCCGATACCGCCTTGAAGACAGCTGACGCAGGTTATCTTACCCGTCGTCTCGTGGATGTATCTCACGATGTGATAATCACCGAGGAAGACTGCGGCACTCTGAGAGGTCTGGTGGCTACGGCAATCAAGAACAAGGACGAGGTCGTCGAGTCTCTTGGCGAGAGAATCCTTGGTAGGACTTCCGTTCACGACATATTCAATCCTCTCACTGGCGAGCTTATCATAAAGGCTGGCGAGGAAATCAGGGAAGCCACCGCAGACTTGATAGACTCGCTCCCTATTGAACAGGTTGAGATTCGTTCCGTGCTCACTTGCGAGTCCCGCAAGGGTGTCTGCGCCAAGTGCTACGGCCGTAACCTGTCTACCAGCCGCATGGTTGAGCAAGGTGAGGTTGTCGGCGTCATCGCCGCTCAGTCCATTGGTGAGCCAGGCACACAGCTGACTCTGCGTACATTCCACGTCGGCGGAACTGCTTCCAGCGCAGCTACGGATTCTTCCATCGAGTCTAAATACGATGGCAAGCTTGCGTTCGAGGAACTCAGGACCATCAAGAGAATCGACAATGATGGGACATCGCGCGACATCGTCGTAAGCCGTATGGCAGAGGTTAGCATCATAGACGAGAACACAGGCATCACATATTCACATTACGACGTTCCTTACGGAGCCGTCCTATACTTCAAAGATGGCGACAAGATAAAGAAGGGCGACCTGCTCTGCGAGTGGGATCCTTACAATGCCAACACCATCGTGGAGACAGCAGGCAAGATCAAATATGAGAATATGATAGATGGCACGACTTATAGAGAAGAGGCTTCTGATGCGATGGCTGTCAACAAAGACAAAGTCGTGATTGAGCCTAAGGATAAGTCCAAGAACCCATCTATCCTGATCTTAGATGAGAATGGCGTGCAAATCAGGCAATATAACTTGCCTGTGGGCGCCCATGTCACCGTTAACGATGGGGCGGACGTGAAGGTTGGCGACATAATCGTCAAGATTCCTCGCGCTATCGGCAAGTCTACTGACATCACAGGCGGTCTGCCTCGCGTCACGGAACTCTTCGAAGCCAGGACTCCTAGCAGCCCTGCGATTCTCTCCGAGATAAACGGCGAAGTCATAATGGGCAAGGTGAAGAGAGGAAACCGCGAAATCGTCGTGAAGAACAAGTCCGGCATAGAGAAGCACTACCTGGTGCCTCTTACGAAGCAGATCCTGGTTCAGGAGAATGACTACGTCAAAGCTGGAACAAGGCTCTCCGATGGCGGAGTCTCCCCTACCGACATCCTGAATATTCTGGGACCTGTGAAGGCTCAG
The DNA here is from genome assembly GCA_900316045.1 of uncultured Bacteroidales bacterium. GTDB lineage: Bacteria > Bacteroidota > Bacteroidia > Bacteroidales > UBA932 > Cryptobacteroides. The sequence continues at coordinate 29,188 of ONBM01000022.1, forward strand.
GAATACATCGTAAACGAGATTCAGGCCGTATACCGTCTGCAGGGCGTTAAGATCAACGATAAACACTTCGAGATCATCGTCCGCCAGATGATGCGCAAAGTCCAGATCACCGATCCGGGCGACACAGACTTCTTGCTCGAAGAACTCGTGGACAAGTGGGATTTCATGGATGCGAATGACCAGATCTATGGCAAATATTATGTCGTAGATCCTGCCGACTCAAGGAAATTCGAGAAGGGAGACATCATCACGGCCCGTGACCTGAGAGACGAGAATGCCTCTCTCGAAAGACAGAGCCTCCAGATGATGGTGACCCGTGAGGCAAAACCTGCGACAGCACAGCTCGTCCTCCAGGGAATCACGAGGGCCGCCCTTCGCACGAACAGCTTCATATCAGCTGCATCGTTCCAGGAAACCACGAAGGTGCTCAGCGAGGCTGCCATCAGGGCTCGAATTGACCATCTGGAAGGTCTGAAAGAGAATGTCATCTGCGGTCACCTCATTCCTGCAGGTACTGGCCTTAAGGACTATCAGGACATAGTCGTAGGGCGCAAGGACGAGTACGAGCAGGAGATGAACGAGCTGTAACCGAAGTCAAGCAACTGTTGAAAAGCCGTATTGGGCATTCCCAGTACGGCTTTTTTGTATTTCGAATATTTTCATTTTTCGCATAGAGCAGCTTTTAGATTGGAATCAGCAATAAACTAGCCGAGAAAAGGCATGAGTTAATGATTCTGAAAAGGATATATTACAATTTCAATACAAATGATAAATATCCATAAGGGAATTATATATCATTTTGAAAAATATGATTAAATTTATCGGAAATTATTTAGTTGCATTCGAAACTAAACGAAAGACTTACGAACTAAAAACGTAACAGTTTCGCTAATGGCCTGAAATGAATATATATAATTGAAAATATTTATGAACATAAAACATTTAATAGGGAAAACCCTTACCTTATTGTTTGCCTCATGTGTCACGCTGACATCATGCAGCAAGAATAGCTCAAATAATGAAGAAGACCTGAACGTTCAATTCTCGGTTCCCTCTTCAGTAGTAATCGACCAGAAAAATCCAGTGTTCACATTCAAGGTGCTTTTCACGTCATAATATTCACCGATGCCTCAGGAGCAGACCACAAGGCACCCATCGTGCAGGTTGACGGAGATTTCTTCACGGTGGACTGCAAGAATGTAAATGCTTTCGGTAACTACTCCGTCTATGTAGCCAGAGGCTCTCAGAAGAAGAAAATGGGAGATACAACTGTGACTATCTCCGATGGCGTGCAGCCAGAAGAGGGCGCCACGGTATACGGCAAAGTCAGCTGTGACGGCACAGGGCTTCCGAACGTGGTAATCTCGGACGGAGCAGAGGTCGTGAAGACTGATGCGGAAGGAGTCTACCAGCTCAAGTCTGCGAAGAAGTACGGTTACGTCTTCATTTCTACTCCGAGTGGCTACGAGACGGCATCCAACGGAGTTCTTCCAATAAATTACTTCAAGCTTTACAAGACGGCTGCGGTTGCCGAAAGAGTGGATTTCACTTTGCAGAAAGCTCCGGACCAGTCAAACTACTCCATGCTCGTGTTCGGCGACATGCATCTCGCCGGCGGCAGGAACAAGGACAGGCAGTGGTTCTCCAACTTCTGCAGCGATGTCAATGAATATGTAGGGGCCCATGCAAGCGAGACCCTTTACGGCATCACCCTTGGCGACATGACTTGGGACTATTACTGGTACAGCAATTCTTATCAGTTCAGCCAATATCTCGCAGATGTCAATGCTATCAAAGGCTTGACAATCTATCAGACCATCGGCAATCACGACCATGACATGAACAAGGCGGGCGATTTCGAAACCATCTTGCCTTACGTCAGCCTGCTCGCGCCGGATTACTACTCGTTCAACATAGGGAAGGTTCACTACATCGTACTCGACAACATCCTCTGCACCAATACAGGAACAGGTCGCGACGGGCGCAAATATTCCGTGAAGGTCACCCAGGAACAATTTGACTGGCTCGCCAAGGACCTCTCCTACGTCAGCCCGTCCACCCCTTTGGTCGTTACGATGCATGCGCCGACCTTCCATTTCGCAGCCTCCGACAAAGCTGCTTTGCTCAACGCTTTTTCGGCATTCAAGACCGTGCATTTCATTACTGGACACACTCACATCGTGGCAAACCAGACTGGTTCCAATTACATGGACCACAACTCCGGAGCCCTCTGCGCAGACTGGTGGTGGTCAGTCTACAACACGGATGGCGCCCTGAACATCGGCACTGACGGCTCTCCGGCAGGCTACCAGATTTTCAAAGTTAAGGGAACAGATTTCAGCTGGCAGTTCAAGCCGACAGGATTCAGCACCAACTATCAGTTCAGGACATACGACAGGAACCAGATCGATCTTTCGGCTGACAAGGTGATGCCTTCCGCGGATGCTGCGAACAAGACCTATTTCAACAACTTCGCTGGCACTTGGGCTTCCTCAAGTTCAGCCGACGAGGTATACATTAATGTCTGGAACTTTGCCCCGGGCTGGAGCATTGAAGTCACCGAGGACGGGAAAGCCCTGGACAACCTGACCGCAGTCAGCTACAGGGATCCTCTCCACATATTGACCACAAGCGTGAAATACATGAAATCAACTGCCGGCACGACATATTACACGACATCGGTCTGCCCGCATCTCTGGAAAGTCACGGCCTCAAGCCCGACCAGCACTCTGGAAATCAAAGTGAAAGACAGCTTCGGCAACGTCTATAAGCAGACCATGACACGACCTAAGGCTTTTGACATAGACACCTATTCGAAAGAACTCGTCAAGTAATTTTAAGCAATGAAACACTAATCGTCAATCAATATGAAATTTACGAAAACTATTGTTGCGTTTCTGTTCATGGCAATAGCGGGCATCTTGTCCCTTAATGCCCAGAACAGGACGCTGTCAGGGAAGGTCCTGGACTCGCAGCAGCAGCCCGTAATAGGCGCGGCAGTGATGGTCAAGGAAGCAACTTCCATTGGTTCTGTAACAGGTTCCGACGGCACTTTCTCGATGAATATACCGTCAGGCAACGTCACTCTCGAGGTTTCTTGCCTGGGGTACATGACTAAAGATGTCACCGTGCCTGCCACGCAATCCATGCTTACAATCACCCTGGAAGATGATACCATGATGCTCGAAGAGACAGTCGTCGTGGGATACGGCACCCAGAAAAAGGTGAACCTCACCGGAGCCGTCACCCAGGTGGACTCCAAGTCTCTCGAGAACCGTTCCGCACATTCCGTATCGAACATGCTTCAGGGTTCTGTTCCTGGACTTAACATCACGACTTCAGCCGGAAGTCCTGGGTCTACGGGCTCTCTGAACATCCGCGGATACACGTCCATCAACGGTGCCTCTCCTCTTGTCCTCATCGACGGAGCAATCGGAGACATCAACAGGGTAAATCCTAATGACATAGCCTCGATTTCCGTCATCAAGGATGCCGCGGCGGCAGCCGTCTATGGCGCCCGCGCCGCCTTCGGCGTGATCCTCGTCACCACCAAGAGCGGAGAGTCTGATGAAGGCAAGTCCACGGTCCGCTACAGCGGACGCTGGGGCTGGGAAGAGCCTACTACCTCTACCGACTACGAGACCAGAGGCTATTGGTCAGTCTACACAATCAATAAGTTCCGTATGGCTTCCAATGGGTCCAACTACATCTTATATGATGACTACGACATGCAGCAGCTGCTCGCCAGGGTCAACGACAAGACAGAGAACCCTGCCCGTCCATGGGTTGTGGAGCGTACCATCAACGGAAGGAACCAGTGGCGCTACTACGGCAACAATGACTGGTGGCATATGCTCTTCAGAGACCAGCATCCGGTACAGCAGCACAACATTTCCATCTCCGGAGGAAACAAGAACACTAAGTATTTCATTTCAGGAGGTTACGACAGGGAGACTGGAATCATGAAGCTGAGCCCTGATGTCTTCCACAAGTTCAACGTCCGCTCAAAAATTGACACCAAGATCAACAAGTGGATTCGACTGAGCAACAACACCTCTTTCTACAGCTCCAATTACAGGTATGTGGCCGCTGACGGAGATGTGGAGAACGTCATCGCCTACAGCTCGGCCCACGCCCTGCCTATTTTCCCGATGAAAAACCCAGATGGTTCCTACGTCTACCGCTTTGACGGAATCTTCAACGGCTCTTACGCCGTTGCTAACGGCCGCCATATCGTCCTGGACATGGGAAAGAATAAGAATAACCGTCGCAGGACTGACTTCTCCAACACCTCAGAGCTGACCATGACCCCTGTCAAGGGACTTGAGGTGGTGGCGAATTTCACCTATCGCTTCAATCAGAACAGGAACACCGGAAGGGATGTCAAGTTACCTTACAAGCAGCAGTATCCTGACGGACCTACTCTCTACTATGATACCGGAGCAGGTCTGGACGAACTCAATGAGACCACGACTACATACAACTATTACTCCGGCAACCTCTACGGAACCTACAAGACAACAGTAGCCGATAGCCACAACTTCTCCCTCATGCTCGGAGGCAACTACGAGACCCAGGCGCAGAAGAGCGTTGGTGCGACTGGCCAGTATCTCCTTAGCGAGGAACTCAACGACCTCAATCTGGTCGGCACCAACGCTGACGGAGAAACAATCATGAAGGTTACGGGAGGCCAGTCTGAGTATGCCCTGCTGGGCTTCTTCGGACGTTTCAATTACGATTATCAAGGCCGTTATCTCTTCGAAGCAGCCGGCCGCTACGACGGAACTTCCCGTTTCGCCCGCGGGCATAGGTGGGGATTTTTCCCATCGGCATCCGTCGGCTGGAGAATCTCCGAGGAGCCTTTCTTCGCACCTGCCAAGCGTTACGTAGACAACCTGAAGCTTCGCTTCTCCTATGGAAGCCTCGGCAACCAGAACGTTTCCAACTACATCTCCTACAGGACAATTTCAATCTATAACTTCGCAGCTTACAATTTCGGAGAAGGGAGCACGGTTTCCAAGTACTCTTCGATTTCTTCGCCGAACTCTTCCGACCTGACCTGGGAGAAGGCCATCCATTATAATGTCGGACTCGACCTCAACATGCTCAAGAATCGTCTGCAGTTCACCGCTGAAGCCTACATCCGCGACACCAAGGACATGCTAACCGAAGGCTACGCTCTGCCGGCACTCTACGGCGCAGATGCTCCGAGGCAGAATACGGCTGACCTCCGCACCAAGGGAATCGAATTCTCCCTCGAGTGGAAGGATGAGTTCGAGCTTTTCGGCAAACCTCTTAACTACAGCGTCAAGGGTATGGTCAGTGACTATGACTCCGAAATCACCAAGTACGACAACCCTCAGAAGACATTTGCGAAGAAATACTATAAGGGCATGAAACTCGGTGAAATCTGGGGCTTCGAGACCGACGGTCTCTTCCAGACTGACGAGGAGGCAGCAGAATATGCAAGTCAGGTCAATCTTTCCTATGTCAGCGGCCAGCTCCCTGGCGGGACATGGAAGGCCGGAGACGTCAAGTACAAGGATCTTGACAGTGACAAAATCATAGGCATCGGATCCAACAACGTCGACAAGCCTGGCGACCGCAAGATTCTCGGGAATTCCCTCCCTCGCCTGCAATACGGCTTTACCCTCGCCTTCAACTACCTCGGTTTCGACTTGTCAGCGTTCTTCCAGGGCACCGGCAACCATTACTGGTACCCTAGCGGACGTTCATTCGCATTCTGGGGACCTTTCTCGCAGCCTATGACTTCTTACCTGCCTGAGAATTTACTCGATGACGTCTGGGATTACAACAACACCGACGCTTACTTCCCGAGGGCTGTGGCCTACTATGCCTACAACGGCTCCGGACAGCTCAACAGAGTCAACTCGAGATATCTCCAGAACATCCGCTACCTTCGCTTCAAGAATCTTTCAGTGGGATACACCATCCCGTCCAAGTTCACGAAGAAGGTAGGAATCAACGATGTCAGGTTCTACTTCACAGGCGAGAATATCGCTTACTGGTCGCCACTGAAGAAGCATTCCAAGTACATCGACCCGGAGGGAGCCTACAACAGGGATTCCAATGACTTCAACAGAGCCTTCTACCCTTGGCAGAAATCCTATATGTTCGGAATTGACATAACCTTCTAAAATTCGCAAATATGAAAAAATATATATTTTTGCTAGCTGCCGCGGCCATCACCTTGTCTGCTTGCGATGACATCCTCGACAAGGAACCGAAGTCCCAGCTGAGCCCTGAATCATACTTCAGAACCGCGACAGACCTTCAGCTCTTCACGAATCCGCTCTACAATAATCTTCTTCCGAAATCAATCTATTCCGAGCAGAGTGACCAGTACATCAACGACAATCCTTCAAACCTCATCAGAGGCGGCACTTTCAGGACTGTCCCTGCATCAGGCGGCGGCTGGACCTGGACCGACCTCCGCAGAATCAACACCTGCCTGGACTATATTCCTAAGCAGTGCGAGGATCCGGCGGCGGCAGTACAGTACACGGCTCTCTGCAAATTCTTCAGGGCATACCTCTACTTTGACAAGGTACAGCGTTTCGGCGATGTTCCATGGGTTGACCATGAACTCGGTTCCAACGACCCTGTCCTCTACAAGGCAAGAGATTCCCGCGAGGTCGTCATGACTCATATGATAGAAGATATCGACGAGGCTATAGCCGGGCTTCCTGAGAGCTACGGCAGCGGTAACTACCGCGTGACAAAGTGGGCTGCGCTCGCCCTCAAGTCCCGTTTCTGCCTCTATGAAGGGACCTACAGAAAGTACCATGGAATCAAGATCGAAGGCGCCAACACCAACGAGTACTACCTCCAGCTAGCCGCCGACGCCGCAAAGCGACTCATGGATGAGGGACCTTTCTCGCTCTACTCTACCGGCAACCCGAACCTCGACTACGCAGTGCTCTTCTCCGAGTATGACGCCAATACCACCGAGGACATTCTTTCCATCAATTTCGACAACGGAACGGCTCTTTACCATAACGCCACGGCAGTGGCTGTCATGAGCAGCCAGGGCCGCCTCAGCCTCACCAAGAAATTCGTGAACCTATACCTGATGAGGGACGGTTCCCGCTTCACTGACCAAGAAGGCTGGAAGACCATGCAATTCGCCGAGGAGACAGCAAACCGCGACCCTCGCCTCGCCCAGACCATCAGAATTCCTGGCTACAGCAGGATTACCGAGGACGGAGGAAAGTATTCCTATTCGACTAAAAAGTCCGGAGTTGATGCCAAGGTGACCCTTACCGGTTACCAGATGGCGAAGTTCGTGATGCCTGACAACAATGCTTCGGCGGACAAGTTCGACAAGTCCTACAATGACATAGCCCTCTTCCGCTATGCGGAGGTTCTACTCAACTATGCCGAAGCCAAAGCTGAACTCGGCACCCTTACGGCTGATGACTGGAGCCTGACCATCGGAGCTCTCCGCCGCAGGGCCGGAATCACCGGAGGCGACCTCGACAATCTCCCGACTGTCGCAGACCCGTATCTCATGGAAATCAATCCTGGCATAACCGATCCTGTCCTGCTTGAAATCCGCCGCGAAAGGGCTGTCGAATTGGCGCAGGAAGGCCTTAGGTACGATGACCTAATGAGGTGGAAGTACGGTGACATGATCGCCGAGCCATACTACGGAGTCTATTTCCCTGGCCCCGGTGTCTATGACATCGACGGCGACGGGACCAACGACTACTACATCTACTCCGGGAGCAAAGACAAGAGCGTAACCGCCACCGTCAGCGGTGAACTTGGAAAGGACTTCATCCTAAGCGAGGGAGACCATGGCTACATGCAGGTTCATCCAGACCTCAACTTCAGCTTTGATCCGAACAGGGATTACCTCTATCCTGTCCCTATCGATGATCGTACCCTCAATCCAAATCTCACACAGAATCCTGGATGGAACGACGGACTCGATTATTAAAACCGAATGATCATGAAAAATCTCAAATATTACATATTGACTCTTCTCGGTGCGGCTTCTCTGTTTTTCACTGGCTGCAAAGACGATGAACCCGCAGAATCAAAGGCAATCCTCTCCGCCGAATCCGAGATCTTGGTTCCAGGCATAGCTTCGACCAAGACTGTCACCATCTATGCAGATGGAAGATGGGAGGCAGACGTGACTGACGACTGGCTTTCAATAGAACCTAGCTATGGCAACGGAACGATGGACATCACATTGTCCGTTGCGCAGAATACCGATCTGAGCGAGCGCGAGGGGAAAATCGTAGTGCTCGGCGCATCGACGATACCACAGACCGAAATAACCGTGAAGCAGAGAGTTGACCGCTTCGCCGGCGTTAGCGAGGTTTCCGTCACGAAAGCTCTTGAGCTGACTGCGGACGGGCTTGCCAAGATTTCGGAATGCCAGGTGATGGCAGTTACAGACAATGGCTTCGTCGTGAGCGACGGGAGTTCTAACATATTCGTAGAGAAGACCTCCTCTTCGCTAGTCATCGGCAAAGATGGATCTCTTGCGGTGGGCGACAAGCTGTCTCTCACGGGAGATGTCGAAGCCTTCAACTCCATAACCGCCATCAAATTGTACGATGCCTTCTATTCCTCTGCCTCAGAGGTCAAGTATCCGGAGGCAACCGACATCACAAGCACCACGGCATATGCTCCAGGCAAGGCTGAATATGTCACCACCACAGTATCTTACGGCGATGGAGGTGCGCTGAGCAGCGGAGAGACCAAGGTCGGCTATGTCTACAATCCTTCATCTGCCCAAATCCAGTCCTACTCTTTCCATAAGGTAGGCATAACCGGATTCTATCTCGGAACTGCTTCCGACGGACTCTACTATGTCCTCCCTGTCGACATCCAAGACATCGAAATGGAGGCCGTGCCTCTGCTTGTCTTCGAAATCGGCACTGATGACTTCTACAATACTTACAAGGGGACTTACGGCACTACGCACAGCTTCCCTGCCAAGACCGGCAGCGGATTCATCGAGTACATCCCTTACGACCTTGACAATACCGATCCGGACGGCGTATTCAAGATGGATATCGACCAGTCCTCCGCCCATTATGATGACCCTCGCTGCACCGGCCCTTGGCCAGAGGACTATTGGCTGTTCGAGAGCGATGCCGCCGTCAAGGCCAACACCGAGTTCAACATCAAGTTCGGAGCCAGGACTTCTGCCACAGGTCACAAGTATTGGATTCTCGAATATCTTGACGGCAAGGTGTGGAAAACGGCCGGCACCCCTAAGTTCAGCACCGACATGCCGTCTCAGGTAGAGTATACCGCGGCCATGAACTCCGACGGCAAGACCAATGTCATCGTCAACGAGAACTTCAAGATAACGAAGAACATGGATCAGCTCAAGGTGCGCTTCCGCTGCGTCGCCAACTGGCAGGCCAACGGCAAGGGCGCCCTCGCAAAGCGCAACACCGGCTCCGCCCGTCTTTCAATCAGGAGCAACACCGGCAGCGCAACCCCTGTGACCGCCCCTCAGCCTGGCATATATGTAACGAAGATGGGTGACGGGGTCGAGTCAGGAGAGCCTGATCCGGTAGAAGCCAACATAGAGCTCTCCACTGATCTTCTGACCTTCGAAGGGACTCCTGGCGCTCCGGCTACCTTCACGGTAAGTTCTGACCAAGCCTTCACGCTGAAGAGTGACGCTTCTTGGCTCACTCTCACGCCAGAGGCCGGCGTCGCCGGAACTCCTGCCGAGATCACGGTAACATGCGAGCCTAGCACTCTCTCCAGCCTGCGTCAGGCCAAGATCACCGTTACTTCCGGTCTTTCGACCGCTGTAGTGAATGTCGTCCAGTCAGCAGCGGGAGGAAATCTCGACCCGCTCATCTCTCTTTCGAGCGGCAACTCTATTTCAATTCCTTCCGACGGAGGCGATTTCACGGTAAACGTCCAAGCTAACGTAAGCTATGAGGTTCAGATCAATGGCGACTGGATCACCCCTAAGCCGTCGCCTACGGTTTCCTCGATAGTTTCAACCTCTTCCCATGCTTACAGCGTCGGTGCTAATACGAGCGGCGACAACAGGATCGGAACAATCCGCTTCTACAACACCGCCAACAACCTTGAGGCTGTCCTCACGGTCAGCCAGACCCCTAAAGGGACTGTTGCCTTCTCGGACAACTTCGATTGGGTGGCACCTTTCGTCCAGTGGGACAAGGACAACAAACGTACTCAGGGAGACAGCATGAAGGACAAGAAGACTGTCAATATCGGCACCTCCTATTCAATCCCTGGCTTCGTGGACGCTTTCACGGCCAAGGGCTACGAGGCTCTCTTGCCTTCCTCCAAGACCGTCTATGTCTGCGAAGGAAACTACCTCAAGTTCAGCAAGACTTCCAATGTCAACGGCATCAGGCTTCCGGCTGTCACTTTGGGGGCTTCCGGAAACATGATCGTAAGTTTCGACTGGGGCAAGAATGCCAGCGACGTCTTCAATCTTGTGGTCGAGGTCGAAGGCAAGGGCACCATCAACGGAGAAAAGAAGGTTGAGTACACCAATGATTACTGGACTTGGAAGACCGAGTCCTTCATGGTAAAGGGCGCAGATGCCGACACCAGAGTGATTGTCCACCCTACGGACTACACCGGTTCTGTAGCGTCAACCAAGATACTCCACCGCTGGTTCCTCGACAACGTGAAGATAGAAGTGCTTTAGAAAAGCTCTCGTGACATAACGAATAGAAAGAGAGGGTGCCTCTGCAGTCTGACAGACTCCGAGGCCCCCTCTCTTCTTTGTCATGAGCTTCCTTGCAGCAGACGGGCCAGGTAGGGAAATTTGGGAATATTATCCGTAATCCGTATAAAAATATTCCTTTGGCATTAAGTAATTTTGCGACAGGAAAAGAAGGTTGCAATGCCGAACAGGCAGCGCAACGTTAGACAAACTCATGAATATGAAATATTCAATTAGTGTGTTGGTCTCCATGGCGTTAGCGGCAGAAATGATTCTGGCGCCAATGCCTTCATTTGCAAAAAACAGAAAGAACATGGAAAATAGCATCAAAATCGAGAAATTGCATCTAACTAAAAAATGGGACAAGGTGTTCCCACAGAGTGACAAAGTAGATCATAGCAAAGTCACGTTCGTAAACCGTTACGGAATAACCCTCGCTGCTGACATTTACAAACCTAAGAATGCTTCTGGAAAATTGCCCGCGCTAGCTGTCAGCGGGCCTTTCGGAGCCGTGAAAGAGCAGTCTTCGGGGCTGTATGCCCAGACGATGGCCCAGAGAGGCTTCCTTGCAATAGCTTTCGACCCTTCTTTTACTGGAGAGAGCGGCGGGCAGCCTCGTTTCGTGGCATCCCCAGACATCAACACGGAAGACTTCTGCGCAGCTGTGGACTATCTATCCTGCCGTGACGACGTGGATCCGGAGCGGATAGGCTTGATAGGAATATGCGGTTTCGGCGGCTTTGCCCTGAATGCTGCGGCAATCGACACGAGGGTGAAGGCTACGGTAACCTCAACGATGTACAATATGACCAGGGTGTCCGCCAACGGCTACTTTGACTCCATGGATGCTGATGTCCGCCATGAATTGCGCAAGCAGCTGAATGCTCAGCGCACGAAAGACTATAAGCAAGGATATTACGATCGTGACGGCGGAGTCGTGGATCCTCTCCCTGACGACGCACCTCAGTTCGTGAAAGACTATTATGCCTATTACAAGTCCCCTCGCGGGTATCACGAGCGTTCGGGCAATTCCACCATGGGCTGGAACAAAACCTCAGCGCTGTCGCTGATCAACATGCCTATCCTGCAATATTCAGATGAGATACGTAGCGTCGTGCTGATGATTCATGGCGAGAAAGCCCACTCGCGTTATTTCAGCGAAGACGAGTTCAAGAAGCTGAAAGGGGACAACAAGCAGCTTCTCATCGTCCCTGGAGCCAACCACACCGACCTTTACGACCGCACAGACGTGATTCCGTTCGATAAAATCGAAGCCTTCTTCCACGAATACCTCAAATAATCGGACATATCAAATCCACCTCTATCCGGCGCAGAGAACTGGGTTAGAGGTGGCGTAACCAAGAAGGGACACCGCCGCCATAAATTACATTGCGACGATAGGGACCGTACGGGCATTGCGGAAATGCCCATTCACAATCAATAAGGTACAAAAGGCATACGTACGGTCGGCATGACGAAATGGGGACCGTACCGAAACCCTAGCTAAACCATTGGCACCCAACTACTTATAAAACGCCATTCGTACAGTCCCACTTGCTTCCCTCTCAAGACACGGAACCGAGCCGTTGGATAGCTTTCATTGGACATGCCTGTGTGCTATTCTGGGAACTTTTTTCGCTACCTTCCCTTCAGTACAGAACCTCAATGGTGACGGGGCCGAGGAGACCGGCTTTCCGGAGGGGAGATTCTTCCACGTAAAGATTGCGGGAAGTCCATGTGAATTTCTTTGCGCCTGGCTGCAGATCGCCAATGAGACGATTCGCC
>ONBM01000028.1 GCA_900316045.1 uncultured Bacteroidales bacterium
CGGAGGAATTTTTATTCCTCATATCAAAGATACAAAATTTCTAACAATTTATCAATCAATTTGTTATAAAGTTTTCAACAATTTGCGACTGTCCCTATTCTACTTACTCCAGGTCCGGCAAGTGAGGAAGATTAAGCATTCCGCGAGAGCTGGGGCAATATTGTCCTTAGGTGCGATGGAGGATAATACGTCATGACATTGTGGCCCGCCTGTCCGAATAAATCTTTTAACGGCCTCCTATTGTCTTGTGGTTTTCTTACAACAACTGTAACAAAGAACTCAATGCCGTCCCGAGCGCATCCGAAAGCGACATCCGCTGCTGTCCCCAGAATGTCCCTGTAGCAGAGAAGGGAAAAATATGCAGACATAGAATCTGATTATACGGTTAATGTCCATCAGTGTTTGACATTTAGTGATAGAATGTCCTGAAATATTAGTTGGCGGTACATCATATTTATGACTTTTTATCTTTGCAAACCACTATCCCCACAATATACTCCTCTGGCACGAGACCGAAATAGCGGCTGTCTCTTGAGTCTAGCACGTTGTCTCCACCAAGAAAGTACCAGCTGCTCCTAAATGTGTAGTCACATATTAGCTCATCACCCAAATAGACCTGTCCTTCCCTAGCGTTAAGACGCTTGCCGCTTTCGAAAAGTATCGGTCTCAGCCAAATCCTGTAATTATCTATGGTGAGATTAACCGTATCTCCCCTTCTCGGAACGGGCAGTGGTCCAAAATCACGTATCGTCCAACCAAGCCTCTTGTTCACCTGCATAGCTTTCAAGACTACTCCTGCCGCCATCAGAACCGAATCTGGAGTTTCTGACAAAATCCGTTGATATTTCAAATCACCGATGTGCCCTCCTGTTTGAGAATCCACGTAGTAGCCATTCCTTATTCTCACCGTATCACCAGGAGCAGCATAACAACGCTTCAGATACACATAATTTATCTGGAATGTGATCGTGTCCTTGGACCGCGCATAAGGATAGTTTGCAACAAGAAGATCTCCCGCTTCGACTTTTGAGAAACCTGGTAAACGAAACGATGATAATGTCGGTTTTGTAAAATCATAGTCAGTATAAATCCGTGCCCCCATCTTGAGTTTGTTCACCCACACTCTTTCGCCGCTATGAATTACCGGTTCCATAGACTCCCCTCTAACTATAAAAGAGTCGCATATCAGAACTCTGCCGACCAAGTAGAGAAGGACAAACGTCATCGCAGATGCCAGAATTATAATCACTTGCCTAATAATCTTTCGAATGTTCATCATAGTATTTCTTCGCTCTATTATGAAGATTACGCATAGACATATTTCTATCATTCACCGGCAGAGACAAAGCTTTCTGCGCATAAGACAGTGCCTGCTTTATGTCTCCCCGCTTTTCCTCCATTTCCATCAGCAAGATGTAAGGATACAACCGCGAAGGCACCATATTGTGCGAATGAACGTAATTACGCTTGGCTTCGTCATAATCTCCGAGCGCTTCGAAATTTTTTCCTATGATGTTGTAGAACATAGGATCTGATGATCTTGATGCACCTTCAATTAAAATCACATTGCTCTCAGCGTACCTGCCTTCTTTATGAAGTGCATAGCCATAGTCATAAAGATAACGAAATTTCATCCTAAGCTGCGGGTATAAAATCGCCAATCTGTCCGCCTCGCCATCAAACATTTCAAAGCTTGCAGATTTTTGTTCTTCACGCCATTCTTGTTCAGCATTTTTTATTCGTTTGCTCTCTGGAATCCTCATTACAATTAATACTATGGATATAATGATAAAGGTCGGCATCAAAATCAGTTTTTCTTTTTTTCCGACTTTCACACTTACGCCTATCGCCGCTCCCAGAAAGGTGGCTATGAGCAATTGTAACTGCCATACATCCAATGGATATGAAGCCATTGCAAATGTCCCCCAAGAAACGAAACCAAATGTCAAAGAAGATCTAACCTTGCACAACGTCAGCGTTCCGAAAACAATCACTGCGGCCGACAACAACAAGCCAAGAATCCCGAACTCAATCCCAAAGCGGAAGTACTCATTGAACGCATATTCCGGACACCCGGCAATCCTTACCCTCTCTTGGCTGCGTTCATCCTTTTCAAAAAATTCTGCCTGCGCATCGCCATACGCACCAAGTGCCTTTCCGCATCCGTGGCCTACCAGGGGTTTGTCAGCGATGGCGCGCAGCTCCATCTCCCAAATATGAAAACGACCAAATGCAGAGTCTTTCTTCAGTCTGAACGCTCCAATACCGAGGATGACAATTATAGTAACAACTAACAGCACCATCCTTTTATGTGATTTCAAATATGACTTTAATTCCGCATTGGTCAAGGCAAAGGCCACTCCAGACACGAGCAACGCAACGAAACCGGTCCTGCTCATTGACACAGGGAGTACTAAAGCTCCCAAACTGCCGGAAACAGTTGATAGCCAAAACAATACTCTATCATATGGAGTCTCCAAATCACGCCATTTCCAAGAAGCAGCAAAAACCACGGCCATGCAAACAGCGAGGAATCCGCCGTAAGGACCGGGATTAGCAAAACTGCCTGTCATCGGATACATACTATTGCAGGAAACAGCAATTCCTAGCAACTGCATAATCCCGAACGCTGACTCATATGCAAGCCATAGCGACAGTGCAAAGACGATTATGCGTTCAGCAAACTCTCGATGATAGACGAACAAAACCAATGAAGCCAATGAAACCAATAGCCACACATTTAAATGCTGATATCGGGCAAATTATATCTTAGAATTTTTTCAGAAACCATCTCCACCACATAAATCGTACTGTTTTCTGCGTCAATATCAAATAGTAACGCATTGACAGGTAACTGAATCTTTGCCAGGGGCTCACCTGTCCAACTGAACAAATGAATGGAGGGATGAGGGCAGATTCCTTGCTCAAAATCTTCCATTTTTGCTCCAACATAAAGGGCAGCAAAGAAGCCTTTGTATGGATGAACGTCATAGTATGTCCTTGGAATTAGATCAAGGCCCTGTCTCTCAACATCTCTGATGTCTACAAGCCTATTCCCAAGAGCCACCGTTTTCGCAAATCCTTTTCTTGAGGCATCCAATGAATATAGATGAATGACATTAAGATAGGAGCTCGCTTCTGCTACAGTTCCGCTTTTATCATCTATGACGATAGAGGATGAAAGGAGGTTTTGTTCTGAAGATGAAATCTCATTCAGGTAATCCATTGATGCAATGTGGCATTCTCTTCCTAAAGAATCCACCAAAAATCTTTCAAAACCGCTGCCATCCCCCTTCGACCGCCGGCATAAAAAACGGTTAGGAGAAACGTAGAAATATCGGGAGCCAGACACTGTTGGAAGAGAACGCGACAAGTATCTATATGCATTCGAAAGAGAGTCCTGAGAGATGTCAAGTTCAAGAAACGATCCGGTATAATCATATACTCCTCCCTCACGTCGGCCATCTTTTTCATAAAAACTCATCCATGAGATATAGGGTCGATAAAGCACTTCTCCAGGACCGGAGCCAATCATCAAGAAAGAATTTGTAACTTTTGGTTTGTCCTCCAAAGACACTGTAGACAAACAGCCCTTCGGCTCAGAACAGGATACAAGAAGATAGTCCCCGAAACTTTTCACTCCACGAATCCCTATCAAGTCAACATCCAATGTGTCAGCATCTCCCAACTCATACTCATTAGGGAAATCGTGCACATAAATGACATCATCGAATGCGAAATACGCTTTTCGTTCACACGATGTCAGGATAAACGCCCATGCAACAAGTGTAAGCAAAATCTTCCTCATGGCTTACAATAACTCATTCCGCCCCTATACGTTCCTGGAAGTTCCGTACAAGTTCCACAATAAAGAACAACATCCGAAATATCATCACGAATATTTTTCCAACACTTTATATACTCACCATGCTCGGCTTGTGACAAGGCTTCTACGTTTGCAGTAAAAATCACATCAAAAGATGTTTTCTCATAAATTAGAACTGTAACTAAAAAAATCACAAACGCAGCAATGATCAATAAGATTTTTTTCATATAGAGTTACTTATAACATACACTTTTTTTACTTCCTCGCCCCGGGATGCTTCTACAAGTTCCACAATAGACTACCTGATCGGCCGGATCATCAGTCACGTTCTTGTAGCACTTGTTTCCTCCTTCAGAGGACTCTTCACTAGCCAGTGCATCGACATTTGCAAATATGTAAATGTCTTCTTCATGATTATAGACAAGCATTAATGCGGTAATGCCTTCAATTAATAAGAACAGAGAAGATAAGATTATAATTTTCTTCATTTTTATAAATTTATGATTTGTTTATCTTTTTTAAGACCATTTTAAATACCTTTGACAGTTTTTCTCCTCGAAGCGGATTACCGATAAAAACTGGATGGGCATCTTTTCCAATTAAGAAACTATGGAACCGACGGTCCGATGGAAAATCCTTATTAATTCTGTAAAACTCTCCATACAAATCTACATATATTGGAAAAGGAAATTTTAGCTCTCTTATTTGATTTTGGACGTCCAAAATATCATCTTCTAACGGAGAAAATAGAATCACAACCCTGCATTTCTCCGATTTCTCAATATCAATAAATCCTGACAAATAATCATTTAGATGGTTTATTGCGCAAGACGAACACTCGTCTTTCCCATAGAAGAAAACCATTACTGATTTATACAATTCAATCTTACCAGAAGATACCTGACCATCAGTAATCTTTATTAAATCTGTCGGGAAAGCGATATTCTCGGACATGAATTTTTTCATGTCTTGACGCAGAGCATGCTGCGTACAACTTATCATAAGGCACAACATCGCAGCGAGGGCTGTTATCTTCTCAAAATGTTTCATGCTTTGCCATTTATGATGTCTGACAAATCATATTTAAAAACACTATCATTGGTATCTACTCCGTACAAAATCTGAGTTGAGTCATCAAAAGATATTGTTTTCAAATTCTCCTGAATGGTCACATCGTTCAGGAAGTTTCCTTCCCAATCGAAAATGTGCAGGTGAGGAGCCTTCGTGCCTTTGATCCACTCCTCAAATGCACTGTCCATGCACAGTGCAATGATATTTTTGTCCGATTGAGTGATTGCTGTATAATAAATCCGGCGTTCGTCATTGCTGTCGTTCAGAATTTTGTGCCAGTTCTTGTAATCCTTTGAGATCGCAACCGTCGACTTCTCTCCTGTGGTGATATCCAGAATATTCACCTGTGGCAGCATACACATCGCCATGGCCAGCATCCTTCTGTCCTGATTGACCACGCAAGCGGATGACAACCCTTCAAAATAATCCGACCCCGGGACATTCGGGAACAACGAGAATTTCTTGATCTGGTCGCCATTTCTATCCAATATTTCGCAAATGTAATCGTCTTTTTGAGGAACAAGAGCTATGTGATCTTCACCGATAGGATAAGCGTCAAGAGTTTGCGGAGGCAATTTCAGCAACAGCGACAAGTCCGTCTTCTGACTCTCAACTGATTTCTTAATGTCCAAACTGAAGGCAGCACACAAATTCAAATCAAACAGATATATTGACCGATCCTCCTTTTGCTGGCATCCTTTGATAATCGGAGCCAATAGTTCCCCCTCACCACGCCCCTTGGCGACAAAATTGCCAACAGCAGAATCATCCTTAGTGGAAAACGCATGAATCAAAAATGGGGAATCCGCCTCGACGCCTTTCAACAAAAGAATCGAGTCGTTAGCATAAATTCCTGAGATATTGCCGATGGTATCCCCACTCAGGCATGTCCGCTCACCTTTCACGCTGCCTTGCTCTATTGCCTTTGCGTTACGCACAGGCGCATCGAAAATATTATCATTGTTCTGGCCGCATGCAACCAGAATAATGACGCTAAGAATAAATGGATATGCTCTCATGCTTATTAAAACCTACAATAACCGCCCTTATCGACGCCTGCTCCATTCACATATTTACATGAACCACATTCCAGACATCTCATAGAGTCGTTAACCGAGTATTGGCTGTAGCAAATAGCTTTTCCACTGCCTTCGCTTCTTGCCAATGCCTCAACATTCGCATCGAACAAGTCGTCTTTAACATCTCTCTCATTAAAAGCATAAGTGAATGCTGACACGGCAGCAGTTACAATCAATGCTCCCTCTGCGATAATGACTTTTTTCGTCATGGTGATTAAAATTTATTTGTTAAAAAATTAATAAAACAATTATGTATCGGAAAGACACACAATATGATTCTTTTCTAAGACATTCTATACTATCTCATATAGCATCCCAAATCATGTTTACCTCCATACTACACGCCCAACTTTCTTCTCATATATAAACGTCCTATTCTGCACCCCTCTTGACAAGCCTTCCACAAAATACAACTTGTTCGCCGGAATGTCTTCGATTTGAAGTTCAACATCATTTGCCACAGACTCGCAATGCTCCGTCCATCCTTTGCCATTCCACCAAGACACTCGGTATAAATCTCCTGGAACAATAGCATTTCCGTCACCTCTTCGGATATACGAGACATGATCCAAGATTACTGGCTCACCAGTATCCAATACCCCGGATGGTTCTTCGAGATAGGCAGAATAGTATGTCAATGGATCACCGTCAATAACATATGACAAAGAATCCGAATCCGCACTTATTTTGACTCTGGAACATGCATTATCATAGAAGAACAGTTCTGCCATATCGGATCTCAATCCCATATTAGAGAGGAATCGCCAATACCTATGCGGATATTTTTGTTTAGCTGTAACTTTTCCCGAAGTAATCTGCCACTCGGGAAAGACACAGACCGTGTCTGCATTCTTGAAGGATCTGTCATCCGCACCAATGATAAGGCCTCCGTGGAGAGAACTCTGGACAAGCATCACGTGCTGAAACATTGGATACTTTCTATACAGTGTAAAACTTGCCCTTCCGAGGTTTTCCTCTTTTCCAATATATGAAACTCTACCGAAGTCATCCAGGAAGAAAGGATAAGACACAGGCTTCAAAACCCCACCAACATATCCAAGTACCAGATACGTTGTCCGCCGTCCCATGTTCAAGAACTTAACCTTACCGAATCTGGCTTTTCCCCAAGACACAGGCTCCCAACCATCATCTCCGAAAACACATATGAAAGCATCACGACTTGACAATCTCATGCCTTTCATTAACTCTACACAGACATCCGTCGTTTCCTGATACTCATCTGTGACATCTTTGAAGAAAGGGGAATCGTACATGTGAGGGATATCTCCGTTATGTCGCCGAAGAAGCTTAAGATACTCATTATTTGACGAATATGTTTGGCGTACAATTTTAGCAAATGTAGTGTGGGTGTAATGAGGATAATCAGGATTGACTCCGAATGATGTGAACATTGTCTTCCGCCCTCTTAGATTTGGATATACATTCCAATAATGCCCATACATCCGATCTGCAAATTGAGGCGTATAATCCATGCCGATAGGAATTCCTTTGCTTCGCATTATCAGCATACCATTTATCATGTATTCGTTGCACGACGCTCCAGGGAGTTTAACAAATATAGAAGGATTATAAATAGGATACCCATGACCAGAATGAATCCATTTCTGTTCCGAGATCATTGGAATAAGTTTGTTGTTGACACGAACTATCGCAGCTCGTGGATTCCCGATATATTCATCACATTCATTCAGATGATCGATGTACCCTTTTGCAAAGTCTGAAATACTGTCACGCCAATTCATCAACGGCTGACTGTCTGAACAAGTGTATGGCAGCAGCCATTCGCAAAACTCATCGAATGAAAGGTGCCTTGCCCACTCACCATTACGCCATTGATCGAACGCTGTTTCAATGTCGTGAATAAGATAGTCTGCCGATATATATTTCAGATCGAAATCATAATATATCAGGCCGTCGTACTTTGCCTTTAAGTTCTCAAGGGAATCCAATACCGAGAGCGATTCACCAGATGCAGACAGAATCCGGTCCGCATCATACCAATATGCCTCATAGGATCCTCTCATTGACTTATGGCCAGGCATATTACCAATCAAAAAACGTGATGCTGCGATCTTTTCTTTGTCTCCTGTCTGCTCAAAGTATTCAAGTATGTGTTCCAGCTCGCCTCTGTTTTCTCCCGCCATATGCAGAGCCTCGCTCACCCGGTCATAAGAACATGATGTTACATAGAGTGAAGCAAAAACAATAATGTATTCTACTGTGGCTATGAAAATTCTATGCATTTGAGTCAGTTTATTTTCCAAATGTAATGTTATTGATATTTTCGTAAGAGACAAGAGAAAAAAACAAAACAACATTATCACATGTCTCAGACATTAAAACGACTTGGTTCTTTGTTTGATTTATTTTTACCGTTAAGGATTCCTTCTGGTATTTTGTATTTATATAAACTCTCTGTTTCGATATCGTACGTCAACAGGAATCTGTCCCCCCAAGCAACATCAAAAGCTGTTGCTTTCTCTGGAAGCATCAGCTGCGCTATCGGATTACCTTGCCAATCAAAGAACTGCACGCAATTCCCAGCCTTAAGACATGCAAAAGAATTGTCGTATAGACGCAAATCCATGTATGCATCTTTGAAATTACCAAATGGCAGAGTAGACAACTCTTCAATACTATTGACATTGTCTCCTGTCACTATTGACAAAGCAAATTTCTTACGAAGTGAATACATGTTGATGACATCCTGATACATTACAGCCTCAACCACAATATCATGCTCGTTATGATAAGCTATCAAGGAAGAGAGCAAATTATGTCTGTACCCATCTTCCTTTCCTTCTAGGAGAATCTCATTCAGGGTTTCGATTGAAGCATTCTGGCTCTCTTTTCCGCTAGTCCAAAGAAATCGGCGCAGGCCTTTCGCATCCGAGCGAACTTCACGACAATAATAAGAAGAGTCTTCTACTCTAAAACAATTCTTCAATTTCTTTGGTAAATTATTAGCGTCATTAATGACTACCGGAGAACCTCTCAAGATTGAGCGTTTAAAATCAAAATCATAGAAATGTCCGTTTGGATGATAAATGCTAACTATCCTCTCAGAGAATGTCATTTCTTGCATAAATGGAGGATTCAGAAACTCATAGGGACCGTTTCCTTTCTTAAGGAATGATCCTGAAAAAATCCCATCATTTAAATCATACACATTTATGAATTTTTCTGAAGGAACAGAGAACAAAAGAGAATCTCCGCATACCGCAATGTCTAGAGCTCCGACTGGGACAAAATTTAAGGCCTCTCCCTTTCCGAGCATGAAAGAGTAAGGGAACTCATCTACCCTTTCCATATTCTTGAAAGCAGCCAACGTGACATCTTTGTAAGAGCAGCCACAAAGAGTCAGACAAATTGCCGCTAATGATACAACAGTCCGTTTCATTTTGTCTATTTGGGATTATAGCAATGAAGGACGTACTCTGGGAAAGAAGGCTGCATGTTCATTTCAATCGAACAAGAATGACAAACCCTCGTATCGGTTCCTCTTTTATATACGACAGTATTCCAGCACGAGGCTTCACCATAAAAGTTTTCACTATTCATCAAAGCTTCAACATTCGAAACGAATAGGCTTTGCGACGCAATGCTCTTCACTGCCAATAATCCCCCCAAAATAACAGCCAGAATGATGGCAAAAATAATAATTCGATTTTTGTTCATATAATTGATTATTAGAATAATGTATTAACTGTTTTAAGTAATTATGACATCTGATTATTACACTCATAATTTTCTTTGTTTTTATTTACCGTCATCTTGTGCATAACCTCGATCATCTGGTCATAAGGACAAGTTGCTACCGAGAGTGAAGCAAGAACAATCAGGCATTTAAACGAGCTGGGCATTGCTTGAATTATTATGAAGATTATTCTTCGGACTCATCATCCGTGAAGAATACCGCATGGTAACTATGGGCATTCTCCGTCGTGATGTCCATTCTGTATGCAGAAGCCGATTCGACTGAAATCACCATCCTTCCAGAAGCACTGTTTCCGACGTAGCTGTGTATCTCTCCTGTGGTTTGATTTTCCAATGACACCATAGCAGCCCCCATGTTTGATAGGAAAAGCAGCTCCAAACATTTAAATGCAGAATAAAAATAGCATTCTACCTGTGGTTTAGCAGGGATTCGGTTAGTTTTAGTTCCGGGCTTAGTGTTATCTATTATCTCGATTTTTATGATCTCCTCTCCTTTGGCATAAATCGGGTTGCTGACGCTCAACAATGCCAACAACAATAGCAGTATAAACTTTCTCATAAAAAATGTGTTTTTTCCGACTGCAAAGTTCGGCAGAAAAGCCAGTTCCGCAATGAAAAAAAGTTTCACTTCTGCAAAATGCAATAGACTCATTCCTAAATAGTTATAAGTCCATCGGAATTCAGTTTCTCACTTTATGTTGATTAAACTATTAACAGTCAGCGTTTTAGCAAATATTCGACATTTTACGCAATCTGCACGTCTAAGATTATCTGGCAATTGCTCTATCAAGATATGGATTCTGAGAAAAGGATCTTGTTCTCTCCGTCCATCCTTGATATTCTTTCTTTAATGTTGTAACGCTTCGTGTAAACCGTGTTCACATTGTAGCCCATCATTCTGGCTATGGTTTTGGCATCAAAACCAAGGATCAGGAATGTGATGAAGCGGAAGTCTTTCTCCGTGGCATCTGGCATCGCCGCCCTCAGTTTCGTCATTATGCCGTCAAGATTGTCGTCGAGCATAGACTCAAGCTCCTTTTGGTTTGGTTCATCCAATATCGCCAGAATCTTTTTGACCTCAGCATAAATCTTATCCTTCCCTCCTGTAGAAGAGATTGAGGAGTCCAGATACCGTCGGCAAAGGACATTCAATTGGGCGTAATGTCGTTTGTTCGCCTGAACATATTTCGCCCTCAGCCCAATCAACACCTGTTCCTTTTCGGCAGCGCTTGAAACTCTTTCCGACAACGTTTGTATATCCCTTTCAGCAATTTCATTCGCAGATTTCAGAGAAGCAATAGAACGCAGGTTTTCTGCTTCACAAAGCAGTAGCTCGTTAAGTCTTTGATTCACTTCATCATTGATGGACGACATCTCCTCCAACTGGCGCTGCCACCCTTTCTTGCGTTTAAAATAAATGCACATGACAGACGCCACCACAATCAAGGCAATTATGGAAACCATCCATCTCATCTGACGCTGAATTCTTCTATCCTTATCCAACGACAAGGACTTGCTCTCATAATAATCCGACTGCGCCAACGCCACCGACTGACCGACTGTTTTTAACACCTCAGAATCCCGATCATTAATTGACTGCTCAAGATATCTCAGAGCTTCTTTGTAGTCAGCGCAATGCTTTGATATCCTGTATTTCCAGACCGTTATGATAGTCGAATCTACATTAATAGTTTCCAACTGACTGATTATATCTTTCGCAGTCCTGTGATCTCCTATGATTTCAGAGGCATAGGCATAGACACAGTAGTCGTTTATAGAAGGCGCTACCCCATATTCCTCTGTCGCTTTTCTGAACAGGTCAATAGATTTATGAGCATCGGAGCCTGGCTTGAAGATATTATTCCACGCAAGATTCAATAATTGCCTTGCGTAGATGGAGGAATCACGGATCGGTTGTGAGAAGAATTCTACATAGAGACTATCAGCCATGGTCCAATCTCCAACATTTGAATAATAGTTTGCCAAATGTCCTGTCGTGTTCCATAACCTAAAAGTATCTCTTGCGTTCGAAAAATGCTCACAGGCTTCCTTACAATACGCAATACTCTTATAGTAATTATTATTCTGAGCATATACATCAGAAATTGCAGAAGTTATCAGACCTATGAAAGTCTGATTGTCCGAACCCAAAGAATGACCTTTCGCCTGAATGAAACTTTTTATTGAAGATTCCAAGTCTCCGGCAAAATACTGAACAGTGCCTAGATAATAGTACATTTTCATCTTGTCATCATTGGAACCATAGCGCTCATAATACTGTACGGCAGGTTGTATGATACGCAAGTCCGCGGTATCAACACCGTTCCTGTCCAGCGCCATGGTGTACAGCAAGGAGTACCTTGCTCGCCGGGCCCTCGTCTTCAGGCTCAGCGTGTCGATGGACTCCAGCGCAGCCAAAGCGCTGTCAGGCTGCGTCCACATCACAGCATCTGCCGCATCCATTTTCTTGCCAGCCTCCTTGTCTCCGCATGAACAGGATGCCGCAACTGCAATGGATACTGCTACGATTTGCAGGACGATTCCGTATGGTTTCATGTACAGATCGGACTTCTCATTAGCATTAGTCAATAGCGAAAATAATCATTTTTACCCTGAAGAAAAAAAACCATAGGCAGAACATCACTAACGGTGGCTAAACATAATATCCAGAACTTCATTATGAAAAACCACTCAAATAATTGTCCGAATATCTTTAGAAATGAAATCGAATTTGAGATTAGGATTAAACGCCACTAATGTTGACAAAATATTGACATCATCTGATTTTTTGACACTTGCATTATTCAAAAACTGGAGGTGATCAGGCATGTCATATGTGCCATCCTCATGCAATAGTATTCTGTTTCTTCTCCTGAAATCTTCTGACGTAGACGTAATAAAAAACACAGAATCTTTGCAAAATATGGCTCGAGGTATCTCTAGTTGGGATCTTTCAACAATCACATCGAAAACTGTATGATTCTGGCTGAAAGATTTCGTCAAATCAATGCGGATCAGATTATTCTGACCATCAAAAGTATAGGAATAAAGCTTATCACCATATTCTCGAAGACCAAGAGCCCCAAAACTTTTGGCTCCTCTGAACTCGCCATTCGCCCTCCCCTTCTTTAAGGCACTGCCTACGAGACTGCCATCATCCCGGAGACGCTTACCGATTTTTCTAGACAGACCGTACGCAAGGGATAAGCAAGTCGCTGATTATCAATGGTATTTTTACAAGTCACGTACGGCCTCCATTTCGCCACATAGACCGTACGCAAGGGGTTTGCAAGTCTCTTATTACCAATTACATATTTTCGAGTTGCGTACGGTCTGTCACCCAGAACTCTATTCTGTACATTTTAGGACAGCCACAGGGCTTTTCGGGATGGGGCTTTAGCGAGGAATCGGGGCTTTCTTACCGGGTTCTAAGAAATATTTTTCGTGTCTACTTTTTGTGTCTGGAACTTTCCGACAACGGACGCAAAAAGGAAAGAGTCCGGCGTAGTACCGAACTCTTTACAAATAAGATGATTCATAAATGGTAATCCTTCCAACTTTCCGGATTCACATCAAAATGACCACCTCTTTTATATTTCGCAGGAATTAAGCTTGTTGCTCTTTGCTAGCAAGTTTCTCCTTTACCTTGTCAATAGCATCTTTGACAGTGGTAATAGTGCTTGTTTCCTCGTCTGGGATCTTTATGCCGAAAACTCTTTCGAATTCCATCAGGAGTTCAACCGTGTCAAGAGAATCAGCTCCTAGATCATTTGTGAAGTTGGCGGATTCAGTCACTTCAGACTCTTCTACGCCGAGCTTGTCAACGATAATCGCTTTGACTTGCTTTACGATTTCTTCATCTGTCATAATCAAAAAATTAATAAAATTAATGTTCTAATTTTCAAACTAATACGTTACACCATTGCCAAAAATAGCAACAAAACGTCCGCAAATTAAATAAAAAATCCTCAATTATCCAAAACATTGATTCTTCTTGTAATTTCCGGAATTCATGTGCGCCCGCATGGCTCAGAGTCACTTTGCATCACTGTCATGAATGTACCCGTCCTTGGAAAGGTTCCAGAGTGGGAAAATAAAGAATGAACCGATAACTGCGACAATTGACATCAGGAGGAAGACATCTCCCCATCCGAATTTATCGGTGAACCAGCCGAGGCCAGCGCCTGTGAATATAACGCTCGCATAGCTGCAAAGGCCGATGAGGCCGACGGCAGAAGATGCGGCCCTGTTCGTCACCTGATTTGAAGCGACAACTCCTAGCAGAGCCTGCGGCCCGTAAAGGAAGAATCCGGCGAGAGAAAGCAAGATGAGCATCAGCACTGGGCTGGAGCCATCAGGGAGCAGCCAGAGAGCGAGAAGGCATATTGCCGTGAGAATCATCTCCACTGCACAAGTTCTCTGAGAGCGACCCTTGAAGAACGTATCGGAAATACGACCAGCCACAAGCATGCCCACACAGCCGCTGACCTCGAAAATACCCACAGTCCAGCCGGCAAGCTCCGGAGACAAGCGCTGTTCCTGTAGGAACGTAGGCCCCCAGTCCAAGACAGAGAAACGCACGATGTAAACAAAAAGGTCCGTGATGGCCAGAAGCCACACCACAGGATTCTTCAGGACCTTCTCCTTCACGAATTTCCTATATTCCTTATTAGTATCGTTTCCATCGAGCGACGTCTTAGTGTTCGGCAGCTCCGGCAGCCCGACAGACTTAGGAGTGTCTCTAAGAGAACCTATTATGAATATGACGCCGATGAAAGAGATGGCAGCAGGAATCCAAAAGCACAGCCTCCAGTCGCCTGTTTTTGAGATGATGTAGCCGCACATCACCGAAGCAAGGCCAGCGCCGATGGAGTGCGAGGTGTTCCAGATAGACATCTTCGTTGCCAGTTCCTCCGGCGGAACCCAGTGCGTCATGAGGCGGTTGCAAGGCGAGAAGCCAGTACCCTGGAATATGTTGTTGACTATCAGCAGAACTGCGAATATGTTGACCATCGCCGCCACGAAGGCCCCTCCTTCAGTGCCCCCCGTTATCCAGGCGGCGAACTTGTCGCTGAATCCGAACAGCACGTTCACTACCACGCACACGGCAAGGCCCAGGGACATGTGCCAGCGAGCGTTCGTGCGATCGGCGATGAATCCGTTTATGAACTTGGATATGCCATAGATTATGCCTACAAGAGAAAGGATTACGCCGAAGCTAGTGTTCGTTATGCCATATTCTTTGCCAAGCACAGGCATGGCGAAGGAAAAGTTCTTGCGCACGAAATAGAACATTGAATATCCTATCATCGTGCTTATGATGACCCTCCACTGCCAGTATTTGAAAGAATGTTTTGTCTGCATCTACGATTATTTTATCGGAATCTCTTCGTTCAAGTCCCAAGCACCACCCGGAGCGAAGACAGAGTCGACCAAGTCGTCATAGACCATGCATCTCTTCGCTAGGTCCAGCACGTTGAAGCGCCAGCGCATCAGTTGAACGAAAGGAAACATGTCCCTAAGCTCATGCCTTGTAACGCCTATCATGGAAGGATCGTAAGGGGCTCCGGCCTTCTTGAACAGATCCTGCATCTTTTTAAATGAATATACCTGATTCCTAAGCTTCTCCCTGAATTCTGGCCAGATGGCTTTCAAAGTGGTCAGCTCGCGGCGCACGGAGTCCGCATCGGTATATTTCTTAGTGATGCTTTCATAACCAAGCTTAGGAGCAGGGAAATCTTTGAATAACTTCAATGCCCTTTCCTGTTCCTGTTCCAAAGTAGGCCATGCGGCGACGCATTCGTCAACGTTCAGCTTCGTGAAATCGTAGGTGAGGAATTTATCGAAGACTGCGCACATCGTCAGCGTGCCAATCGCAACCTGGAAGCCGTGCGAAGTAGGCTTTCCGTGATAGGTGTGATCTGTCATGTCCAGAATATGGCTGAAGAGATGGTCGCAGCAGGATGCCGGACGGCTGGATTTCGCAGCCTGCATGGCAAACCCACTGAGCGTCAGGCCTTCGAAAAGATCCGAAATCGCTTCAGGCTTGCCCTCGGCAACGCCTTCCGGGTCGGAAAGCAAATCGTTCAGGTAGTCCTGCAGCACATGCCATGCGCTCGGAATTATTGGTTCGGTACCCATCAGGTCGGCAATCATCCACTCTGCACCGGCTGGAATCTTTGCGGCAAGGTCTGCGTAACCTGCCGAGGTCATCTCTTTTGGCGCATCTTTTATTATGTCGACATCAGCCAGAAGCGCGATAGGCGCCGGACAATCGAATGTCTGTTTCGCATTATGGTAAGATATGGAGGCGCCGAAAGAAGAAAATCCATCCACTGAAGCTGCGGTCGGAATGGAAAGATATCTTTGTCCATGATGGTGCGAAGACAGCTTGCAGAGGTCGTTAATCACTCCGGAGCCCACGCTCACCGCTATGAAATATTCATTGGAAGCCGGCCTGAAAGCTTTCTGCGCATCCCCCTCTTGGTACGACGGATCCTGTTCCAACGCTTTCGCCCCCGCCAAATCTCCATCCAGAGCTTTATCGGCGACTTCCACGTCCCGCCAAAGAGCATGGACCAAGGTCTCGTCAAAGACATATTTCTCAGTAGGGATGCCTGCTGCTTTCAGACATTCATAAACCTTTTCTCCAGCGACTCCCCAAGTCTCGTAACTGGCGACCACAAGCGCCTTCCTCCCGCTGAAGAACTTGTTAAAAACTTCTGATGCCTTGTGAAGGCAATTTTGCTCCAGTTCAAAATATTTTGTGTCCGTCGACACTTCCAGAGCTTTTGCTATTCTCTCTTTCGAATTCATAACTAAAGATAAAATACTATTTATACCATCCTGCGTCAATCAGCCACGGAATCGTAGTTGGTTTCCGTCATTTCACCCGTAAATATAGCAATAACAAGGCATAAAAACGAGAAAAATATAAAATGAAACGAAACAAAACCGAATCCGCGACGATTTTCAATAATCAACTGTTGACCCGACGGCGAATTCAGCAATTCAATTCAGATGGCGCCATATTCTTATGCCGTTCAGCACGTTCAGCAAGTAGAAGAAATATTTGATGGCCATTACCAACGCCGAGGCAGAATGGTTCGGGCCGCATAGAGCTACTATCCAAAGCGACACCGATGCCACGTCCACCACGAGCCAGAGATACCATTGCTCCACGAAAGCAAGAGACATTAGCACCTGGCCAGCTATATTCGACATCATCACCACTGAATCCAGCAGGATTTTCCAATTGTCGATGTATTCAATTTTTCCTGCGTTCAGCTTCATCTTGTCAACATAAAGCAGGATCAGGTACATGGCAGCGATCGAGGCCAGCAGGCAGAATATTAATAAAGATGCCTGCTTGCCATTCAGCCTCCTTGCTTTCACCTGCGACGCTTCTCCTCCATGCGACTTCATCTTCGCTCCCCTCTTGCTCCACTGCCAGAATCCTATGAATTGCATCGGCAGGAAATAGAATGCGTGCAAGGCGAAGTTCCCCATTATGCCGTTGTCGAAATATATTATAGTGCCAATCAGCACGTCCAGGAAGCCGAAGATGAACGTCATTATGTTCCCATTGGCGCTAAGAACGGTGCTTAAAACGCCCATTATGGAGCTGAAGGCCGCCAGCAATAAGATGAAAACCCTGGCGTTCGGTTCTTGGAACTTGTAAATGGTGGAAATCGTTACGGCAAGGGTCAATCCAATCACTAGGAAATAATTGAAAGCCCTATTAAATCTCTGTTCTTTAGAAAGCGCCACCATGCTTTATTAATATAACGACGGGCAAAGATAAGAATATTCCTGTTTGGAAACAGTTTGGTTTTTATTATTTTTGTTAAGACAGAAATACCATATCACATAATATTATCATGTTAAACAGAAGAGATTTTCTAAAATCCATGGCCGTGGCTTCTGCTGGGCTTGCAGTTGCTCCTGGCCAGATTCTGGGAAACGAAATCCCTCAGAATCAGAAGAAACCTACTAAACCCACTAAACCTACTAAACCGACTCCGCCCACGAAACCTGATAAACCTAAGGGGGAGAAAGTTAAAATTGCGTTTGTCGGAATCGGAAACAGGGGCGAACAGGTCATCGAGGAGTTCGAAAAAACCGGCATGATAGATGTCGTGGCTCTTTGCGATGTCGATTTGGACGGCCCTCAGTGCCAGAAGGTCCTCGCAAGATACCCTAACGTAAAAAAGTTCAAGGACTTCCGTGAGATGTTCGACAAATGCGGCAAAGATTTCGAGGCTGTAGTCGGGGCAATTCCAGACCACTCTCACTTCCCTCTCGTGATGCTGGCTCTGAATCAAGGGAAGCACATCTACATCGAGAAACCGCTCTGCCGCACGTTCCATGAGGCAGAACTCATAATGCAGGCAGCTCGCAAACATCCGGAGCTTGCTACCCAGATGGGCAACCAAGGCCACTCCGAGGGCAATTATTTCCAGTTTAAGGCGTGGAAGGATGCTGGAATCATCAAGGATGTGACGGCTGTGACGGCTCACATGAACAGCCCTCGTCGCTGGCACAATTACGATGCTAACATCTATCGCCTTCCTCAAGAAGAAGCTATCCCTGCAGGAATGGATTGGGATGCTTGGCATGGAGTTGTGCCTTATCATGAATATAATGCCAAATACCATCAGGGCAACTGGCGCTGCTGGTACGACTTCGGAATGGGTGCGCTAGGTGACTGGGGAGCACATCTGCTGGACACCGTGCATCAGTTCCTGAATCTGGGGCTGCCGTATGAAATTAACATGCTGTACGCAAACGGCCACAACGACTATTTCTATCCTTTCTCTTCAACGATCCTGTTCAGGTTCGCCCAAAGAGGCGAAATGCCGCCTGTGGACATAACATGGTATGACGGCCTGGACAATCTGCCTCCTCTTCCGGAAGGTTATGGCGGAGACGCTAAGACAGCCAACGTTCCTACGACTAACCAGGGCGCTCAGACCACCAAACTGAATCCTGGCAAGGAAATCTACACTAAGACGCTCACGTTCAAGGGCGGCAGCCACGGCAGCACTCTGTCCATCATCCCTAGCGAGGCAGCCAAGGAAATGGAAGGCAAGCTCCCTGAAGTGCCTAAAAGCCCGTCTAACCACTTCGAGAACTTCCTGCTGGCCTGCCAAGGCAAGGAGAAGACTCGTTCTCCGTTCGAGATTTCTGGCGTACTCAGCCAGGTATTCTGCCTAGGCGTCATCGCCCAGAGACTGAACACGCAACTGTTCTTCGACCCTCGCATGAAACAGTTCACCAACAACGACTTCGCCAACTCCATGCTCGCCGGCCTCCCTCCACGTAAAGGCTGGGAAGAATTCTACAAGATGGTATAGCCGAAGGCATTACAAAAAAGCCGGCCTGAGCAGGTCGGCTTTTTTGTAGATATATTCATTGAACTAGAATCCTTCGTACGTCGTCTGAAGCGAAGAGCAAGTGTACACATGCGTCTCTCCGGAGGAAGGGATAGTCTGAGTGGCACGAACTTCCCAGCCTGTCTCGCTGGCAGGATTGCCAGACGGAGCGGGGCAATACCAGTAATGGCTGGCGGTAGTCGATGCCCATGTGGACGTGTTCTTATTCTTCTCGTTGAACCAGTATGAAGTGATGGCTATGTTGCAGCAAGCTCCATTGGAAAGTCTCTTGAAATCACCGACTTTCGCACCATCCTTGTAAAGCTCAACCTTCCAGTAAGTGTCGTCATCGTCGAATACATCGGCGACGAAGCAGTTTCTTAGGCTTGAATTGCCCTTGACGGTGACGCCGCTAGCGCCAGCTTTCTGGGAAGAAGAATACCAGTTAAGCTTATATGTGCTGCCGAAAATCTGGTCGCCATCGAACACTCTCATCTGGAAATCCTTGTCCTGGTTCGTCCCCTTGAGGAACCAATCCGTGATCTGATTGCCCTTCACGGTGTAAACAGTGTAGCCGTTCGGCTCGCCGGTGACTGTGGAATTACCGTTCCACCATGCCCCGCAGGCTGCTCCATGAATATGCTCATAGATCGGAAGGCCGTTCCCGGTCTTCAGATTCGAATGCACGTAATTCTGCGTGTAGTGGGTGTGCCCGATCATGATGTGAGTCTCCTTGAACTGAGCCAGCAGATTCAGCACCTGCGAATAATTCTTGTCCTTGTTCACCGAAGAACCAGAATTGGAAGCTCCGCCTCTGAACGGAATATGCGAGCAGAATATCAGCAGAGTATTCTCCTTGTCAGAAACCTGATTCAGGTCGCCCTGCAGCCATTTCAACTGAGAAGCCGTGAACCCTCCAACATAATTCCACGTAGAACCCGTTGAAGTGGTTCCCATCACATCATCCATCACGACTATGTGAGCCTTGCCGATATTCACAGAATAATCAGTTGGACCAAAGCGCGCAACGAAATTTCTCGTAGCGTTGTAATCGGAGTTCTCGGCGGCATTGTGATCATGATTGCCAATGCACTGGAAGAACGTCAGATACTTGCTCCCCCCTATCGAGACATTAGACATCGCCTTCACCATAGGGTCCCACTGAACCGTGTTGTCGAAAGTGATGTCTCCGAGAGTGAAGCCATAGACGTTCTGGAAATTGCCTGACGAAATCGTATTCGTGATGTCGGGAATGGTCTCCGAAGTGAATCGCCTGACGTCATTGTCGGTCTTGCACTGAGGGTCCCCTACCATCACGAGAGTGAAATTCTCCTGGACGGCCTGAGGCTCAAGCGTGAAATCGTTCCGGCTCTGCCCCTCCTTGTTTATGGCCGTGCCATAAAACTTTGGAAAATGATTGGCATCCACTGGAACCTTATAGTTAGCAGGCACCGTAATGTACACGTTCCTTGCATGAGTGGCATCGCCAACGAACTGGTAAACGCCATTGGCATCCGTGGTAGTCCAATTGTACCCTTCCGTAACAGGCACTCCTGCGATTCCTTTGCCGGTCTGGGAATCTTTCACCAGGCCATACATATTGCTACTGCTGTTAATGGTAGTCCCATTTAGCGTAGTCCCGCCCGGCTTATCCGGGATATCCGGCACGTCAGGTTCATCTTTACCACCATTACCACCTCCGCAGGCAGCCAGAATCATGGCTGCCGCAAAGATGTAAAATATTTTATTAAGTATATTCATAATTTATATTCAGAGACCTAGTTCCATCCATAATTTTGCGGAAGCAAATTCTTGTTCAGCGTAATGGCTGTCACAGGAATAGGTCGGGTGTACATCTTGTCTGACCACTCAAGCTTATAATTATAAACAAGATAGCCATAAGTCTTTTCGGTCAGGCTCCATGTTGCGTCACTACCAGAATTTGCCACTTTGTAAGATGTTGGAGAAGTAGAACCTATCTTGAATGTCGTTCCGTTTATCGTGAACCCGTTCTTAGCCTGTTCCGCCGTAAGATATATTCCTCTCCATCCCTGATGATTGTAGCGGCGTTCTATGAAGCTTCCCAGATTCCAGCGCATGAGATCATCCTGACGGTTGCCCCATTCCATGGTAAGCTCTGTCGCTCTCTCACGGCGTATCTCGAGAATCATGTCCGAAAGATCTGCGCCTCCGACGCCTGTTCCCGCATAATAGTTCTCAAGGATAGGATCTTTCTGATAGTCTGCGCTTCCAGGATAAATGCTCTTTACCCCCGCCCTCTTTCTCAAAGCTCCGATGGTGGCGCTCCAGACATCCTCGGTCATTTCTCCGAGCTCCGCCTTTGCCTCAGCGTAGTCCAAAAGGACTTCGGCGTAGCGAAGGATAGGAACCGAGTTATTTGAAAGAGATTTGGAATAGTTGACGGCATCTTCGACGTTCCATTTGATCCAAGCGTACCCTGTGAGCGTCACGGAGAAATCAGGAGCTTTGAGCTCCGTGACTCCGGCAGAATTCACCCATTTATGCCCAGGTCCCAGCACCGTCTGGCTCAGACGAGCGTCGCGACCCGTGAATTCTTCATCAGGGCTCATCTGATCGCTCGCAATGGGATTGCCATCTGTTTTCAAGAACATGTTGACATATTCCTTGGTCGGGGAATATTTCTGTCCGTAAGTAGCGGAATTGTAGTACCATGTGACATCGTGGGTGACGCTGGCGCTGGCATTCGCCTGCCTTGACCAGATGACCTCGTCCGTAGGAATGTTCTCGCTAAGGAATAATGCGCTGTAAGACGAGTTCAGAGAAAAAGCGCCGCTGTTCATGACTTCTTCTGCGGCATTTGCTGCTTCCCTGTAGAGGTCCTCCGCCGTTTCGTACTTGTTGTTCCAAGCCTCGTTGGTGGAAGGGTTGACTGAATGGTACCTCCTGTAGGCAGCCTCGTACAGGCACATCTTTGCCTTCATGGCAAGCACTACCCACTTATTGACGTAAGTCCTGCCGACGGTGAGATATTTCGTGGTCCCAAGACAATTGTTGCTCGCAGAATCAAGATCTGCCAAGATGTTGTGGAAAACATATTCGCGATCATCACGTGGGGCGTAAAGCAATACAGAGTCGGATGGCTGTGCGACATGGTCGATCCAAGGAATATTGCCGAAAGTCTGAATCTTGATGTAATGGGCATAAGCCCTCCAGAAGTGGGCTACGCCTCTGTAATGATAGTAGGTCTCGTCCGCAACCTTTCCCTTGGCCCTTGTCATGTTTTCCAGCATGTAGTTGCACTTGCGGATGAAAGAGAAGTTGCCCGTAGACCACCCGGATTGCTTTTCAGCAGTCCAGAGTCCGGGATGGTAGAAGTCGCTCCCGGACTTCGTAGCGCAGAAATCGGTGTAGGCATCATCCCCAATCGCAACAGTGGTGAATCCCGGAAGGTAATCTTTCAGCATGCCATCAGTAAACATCTTCAAGTCAGTCTCGGACGAGAAATAGCTGCCTGCATTGATTTTGTTCGTGGGCTCCTTAGTGAGGAAGTCTGAGCAAGAGGACAGTGCCGCCACAGCTGCTGAAACAAAGATTATTGTCTTAAATATATTTTTCATATTCTTCTTCAGTTTAGAATGAAAGATTTATTCCGAAGGTGTAAGATTTCAGCATAGGATAGGCATAACCTTCGCCGACTCCGTCAAGTCCGGAAGAATCTCCTCCGAAATCAGTATCACCTGAAACGATTCCTTCAGGATCGAACATGTCCGTATGCTTGTAGAGAGGAGACCATGTAAAGAGGTTTTCCCCTGAAAGATAGAATTTCACCTTGTTCAGATGAACTTTCTTCGTAAGCTTCTCCGGAAGGGTGTAGGATACCGTCAGGTTCTTCAGGCGGACGTATGCCGCATTCTGCAGGTAGTAATCGTTCTCGTAAGAGAGAGGTCCTACGTTACGGTTCGCCGCATAACCCACTCGGCGAGTCCAGTACGGCTTCTTGTCCGCATTTGTAACCGTCCAGTTCTCCGTGCTGTAGTCTACGTGAACATAATTATTGCCTGTCTGGTCCTTAAGCAGGAAACCGTAAGGCCTGTTGTACATTCCATAGAAGAAGCCAGATTCATTGGCTGGATACCAGTCTCTGTGCCCGACGCCCTGGAAGAACAGGCTAAGTCCGATGCCGTTCCAGTCGAAGTCGAAATTCAGGCCAAACTGATAGCGAGGCGTCTCGTTGCCTATTATGTCCAGGTCCCCATGATCAGAAAGGGTGGCGGCGCCTGTCGTAATGTTCCCATCTCCATCAAGATCGATGAACTTAAGGTCTCCGGCAAATGCCTGGAAATTATTTCCGTTCTTGTGGAAAGTGTCCTTGGAGTAATTATTTGCCTCCTCGTTAGAAAGGAAATATCCATCCGTGCGGAAGCCCCAGATGTCCCCAAGCTTCTGATCCTCGTAGGCAGCTGCATAGATGTTGCCGTTAGGGTTATTGTACTTGCGGACCCATGTATTGCTATCCCAGAGACTGCCCTTGACGCTGTAGGTGAGAGGCTTGCCATAAAGTTTTACTTGGTCTCTCCAGGAAAGAGATATCTCCCATCCTTTGGTTTCCAGCTTGCCATAGTTGCCTCTTGGAGCGCTGGCTCCGAAGACGCCAGGAAGCTCCGGGCCAGTGATGATCACGTCTGTGTTGGTCCTGACGTAATAATCCCCGGAGAACGAAAGCCTGCTTTTGAGGACATCCCAGTCTAGTCCGATGTCATAAGTCGTGACTTTTTCCCATGTCAGGTCGTCAGGGACTATGCTAGGAACGGAAGTGTAGGAAACCTTCTGTCCGTCGAACAGCATGTCTGATTTTTTCACGCCCATGGTTTCAAGGAACGTGTACGGGCTTATGTTGGCATTTCCTAAAGTTCCGACATTCGCTCGGATCTTGAAATTATCGAGCCATCCGTCGGACCAGTCCATGAACGGCTCCTCAGAGAGCCTCCAGCCTACGGATGCAGAAGGGAAGAATCCCCACTGCTTGTCTGTCGGGAACTTGGAGCTACCGTCGTACCTGGCAGCGACTTCAAAGATGTAACGCTTCAAGAACGTGTAGTTTACGCGGCCAAAAGCTCCTGCGATGGAATAGTCTGAGCTGTAGTCATCGAAAGAGTCATCAACTCCGTCCATGAGCTCGTAGCTTGGCAGAGAGTCGTAGAGGATGCCCTTGCGCTGCACCCTGAAGTTGGTGTACTTGTTGTTCTCCATGTTCCAGCCACCTACAACGTTGAGATCATGGTTTTCGCCAAGTTTAGGAGTCCATGTGGCTACGATGTTCGTAGACCAGTAATTGGTGTTGTTTCTCCAGCGAGACTTGTAGGAATCTTCCTGCTTGATGCTCTCCGTAGTCTTGCCTGGAGCCATTGAATATTCCGAAGGAGTCCTTACTCGGTCGCACTCATACCTTCTTGCCTTGTAGGAGAAATCGCCCCTTACCTTAAGGACATCCTTGATGAGCTGAAGCTCAAGTCCGGTAGTGGTAACGAAGTTGATCGAAGAAGATTCCTGGTAGTCATCCCCTTCCACGAACCTCCAGTAACCAGTGTCTTCGCCCCAGCGAGTATGAGTCCCGTCAGGGTTCGTAGGCACGAACAGAGGCTGCCCTCTATGCTCGATGTTCCTGAGGAACGGCATGTTGTAAGCGAAGAACGGCTGATTGTAATAATCCTTGAAGAATGAAGTATTGTTGTCGATCGTAGCCCAGTCGGTGAGCTTCACCGCTGCTTTCTGGCGAAGATTGTAAGTCTCGAAGTTCTCATTGCCAATCTTATAGATGTTGCCCTGGCCATAGAACCTTCCAGACAATGAATATGATATCCTCTTGCTTGCGGCATTGACGCTCAGATTGTGAGTCTGGGAATAGTGACGTTTCGTATAGAAAAGCTTCAGCCAGTTGGTATTGCCATAATATTCATAGGAACCTTTGTCATTGACGACGACCGGATTTGCATAGCCGTTCGCGGCATGTTCCTTCAGCCTTTCATAGTAAGCCTCGGAGAATGTCCCCGCGATATTGTTGACTGCATTCGGGAAAGTTCCTGAAGAAGTAGGGGTCCTGTCGTTGCCAGTGAAGAAATCTACGAAGGCAGTAGCCCACTCAAGACCATCGGAAACAATGTGATCCTCCCACTTGATGATACGCTGGTTCATCGTGAACGCAGTGCTGTAATTCACGCTCACCCTGTCGGTCTGAGGCTTCTTTGTCGTGACCAGAATCACGCCGAATGCGCCCCTGGCTCCATAGACTGACGCAGAAGCCGCATCCTTGAGAACAGCAACAGTTTCAACATCATCTGGATTGACCTGCGAAAGAGACCCTTCGACGCCATCTACAAGCACAAGAGCGCCTGTGCCTGTGCCAATGCCACGAGTAGCGCCTTCAGCTTTTCCAGCTGAAGATCTCGTCCTATAGGAATTGCTATTTCCTCTGATGTGGATTTCTCCTGAATGGTTAGGCTTACCATCTATCTGCACGATGTTAAGTCCTGCGATCTGTCCTTGGAGCGTTCTCGTGATGCTTGGATTGATGCGGTCTTCCAGAGCCTCTCCAGAGAGGTTCTCGACAGCGCCGACAAGCTGGGTTTTCTTCAAAGTACCATAACCTACTACGACAGCCTGGTCGAGAACCTCGTGATCCTCTTCCAAAGCGAAATCGATTACTTTGCCGCGGCCTACTACGGTCTCGATTGTCTTGTAACCAAAAAGTTGGCAGACCAATGTTTCACCTTCTTTGGCCTGCAGAGAATATTTGCCATCTGCTCCAACAGCAATGCCTCTAGTAGATCCTTTGACCATGACGGCGGCTCCTGGAACTGGCTCGTGATTCTTGGCGTCAGTAACAACGCCAGAGATGATGTTTGTCTGAGCATACAAGCCTGTGACTGAGAACAGCACCAGAATCGTAGCCAGCAAACACTTCACAGTCCCTATGTTTGTAACCCAAATAAAAATGGAGTGAGCTTCCCAGAAGCTCATGAGGAGCGCTCTCAGGGGTTCCGACCCCTGCCGCTAAGGCA
>ONBM01000029.1 GCA_900316045.1 uncultured Bacteroidales bacterium
GTTGGAGGAATTCTTTTTCTCCATATCAAATATACGAAAATTCCATCACATTATCAATCAATTTGTTAAGAAATTCTCGACATTTCCCGACAGTCCCTAGGATAGCGCACGCCCTTCACCTCAAGCTCTGCTTTTAATTTCAACCTGCCCGAATCCCAGTCTATTCCAGCTGGAAGTTTCATCATTGCCTGCCTAACTCCCCTGGTCTTCGGGTATCCCGCATCGAGGCAGCCACTAATATTGACATCCCCATCATCGGTGAACAGCGTAAGCCTTAGGACGCCGGGCAGGCAGGCGATGCCATCATTGACCATTCCGAATATCAGAATGTCATTGCCATCTCTGCTTTCAGAATGCCAGATCCAAGAAGGACGCACCCTGAAACCTATGCAGG
Source organism: uncultured Bacteroidales bacterium (assembly GCA_900316045.1). Classification (GTDB taxonomy): domain Bacteria; phylum Bacteroidota; class Bacteroidia; order Bacteroidales; family UBA932; genus Cryptobacteroides. Next base: position 395 of record ONBM01000029.1, read on the forward strand.
ATACTAGGTCATCCAATCCTTCTGGATGCTTTTCGTAATACCGATACAGATTGTCTACATTGATATTATGCCAATTCCACAGTGAAAAGTAATTGGCTCCTACATCCTTCACATGGGAAATAATGGCCTCATTCAAAGGAATCCCGGCATTATCGAAACGCATAGTCTCCTCATGTCCGTCAGATAAGCCGCACTCTACAGCAGCGGCACACCACGCTGGGCGATTGCTCAAAGCTTCAATCTGTTCATTTTCAATGAAGATCGTATCTGTGCGAAGCCAATTATTGTCACGAACTGAACGATCAATCACTTCCGAATTTCCAACACGGCTGAAATCAGGCTGAGTATTTGTCAGCAAAGGAACTTTACTCCAGCAACGGTTCTGAATCCCATACATCTTTAGCAATGTCTTTTCAGCAACATCGTAACTTCTGAAAAGATTCCCTTCGTAGGGCCAAGTATGACCCTCTCCCCAGAAACCGTACATGGTGGTATCCATATATTCAATCAGATCACTACCATTATATTTCTCAGCAAGCATCTGTTGCATCTCCTCAAACCACCCTAGAAAATAAGGGTTATCATAGTCCGGTTGCAAATGATCATGCTGAAAGCGTGGCAACGACGGATCTCCTTTCCATTCTCCCTCAAGCCTATGCATTTGTACCTTCTCCAATACAAAATCTGGAAGAGCCTCATCGACGATGTCTGGGTTGTTAAGCATGACACGGAATCCTACTCGTTTCCCGTATTTCGCGGCTTTGTCCATCGTTATGTTCCAATATTCATCAAAATCCAATCGTCCTGGCTTTTTTTGAATATGCCTCCAATTTGGCCTGATATATACTTTTGTAGCAAGAGGAAAACGGAATAACTCGTCAATGGCCTGTTCCAACGATTTGCCACTAATGTCTGGGGCGCCAAGATCTCCCGCAATATAGGATGTAAGGCCCATCCCGAAAACAATTGAGAAGTTGCTTGCCAGGAGTTGTGTACTGGACAACAGAACCTCCGAAAAAATCTTCTGGAGCATATTGTGGGAAAGGCCCTTGATAAAGCCTGTCATTAACTTTGGGGCCGGAACCGAAGTCATACTTCTCCCAATTGTGAGATGGCACCCACGAGATTAATGATGATGAAAGTCCAACAGCTGCACCAGCAAACAGCCCGGCCCTTATAAATTCCCTTCTTTTCATTTTTTACGATTCTGATACCTCAATATCTTCTTGTAATTGTCACGATAGACTTTCCTTAAAGTCCTATCACTTAATCCGAGACCGTTCATGGGCCAATGATAAGCATATTCGCCATAAAAGTGCTCATCCTGAGTTTCAAGGATTCGCCACTGAAGATCATACATCTCATCGTTTGGATCATTGTCAGTGCCAAAGAAAATCCTATCAGAATATTTCTCGTAAAAAGCTTTTGTTGCACGAGGTGTCGCTGATGTCTCGGCATAACGTGCAGAATTGTCGAGGTATAAATTGGAGTGCCGGTCGAGAACGCCAGACAGATAACCATAATCATGGATAAGGTTCAATAAATGGCATGCAATGAACATGGTCTGAGGATGCTTTACGCAAGCATCTTCAAGTGTATTGGCAGTTTCATAAAGATCAAGTATACCAGGAGCGGAGGTGTCTATATTCCAATCAGCAGCATTCATTAGGCCATCGTTATGCTCATCAATCGGCTCATACATCCAGATAGGGTCTCCGATGTGGATGCTTACAGGCATGCCAAGTTCAGCACATTTTTCAAGAAGGGCATCAAAACGAGAATCGTTTATATGTGCCGTTGGTGTAAGTTTACCAGTAACAGACCTGAGGCAATATGCCTCTCCGAGACCTTTGTCTCCAAGTTCTCCTACTCCCTTTGCTCCTTTCTTATAACATCTTTCCAGCTCTGCGACAGCTTTCTGGGCAAAATCAGATTGACCGAAATTTCTCATATCTAAACCGCACCACAATTCGAATTTGTCAGAGATGCCTGTGTAAAGATCATAGAGCCGGTCAAACTCCTCACCACAAGCATAAGTCAGAATGATTACTTTCCCGACATTGTTCTTTTCAAGCGTTTCTACCCATGCGCGTATTCCTTCGGCATCTTGAATGAATGGGTGGGAATGGATGTCTACGCATCGATATTTTGCTTGCTCCGGATGATGTTCATCAAGTTTGAACACTGAGACCGGTTTAAAATTGCGAAGATTAATCTGTCCTGCAATGCTTTTCGATTCCTGTCCATAGGAAAAGAAGGCGAAGGCCAAACTTGCGATCAAAGAAATTATAATTCTTGTCGTCCTCATAGTAAGAATTAATTTAATAAGAATTTATTCTTTGGGAAGTATTATCAACTAATTGTTCAAAAATAAAATCAATAATTAAATTTTCAAAATACAATCGACTATATACTCGAAAATTAAATTAATTTTCATAAATACCTTATGAAAATCATAAGCATAAACTTAATTTCTAAAATTTTGATTCGATAAAAATAAGCCGAAGCTACGCAGAATGCTCTATAACGAGGTAACGCAAATCTAAGCGGTAGTTTTTTCATGTTTTATTTTAATGGCTGCGCAGGAATTGCCAACGCAGCCATTATTTTTATTTTTCTATGTCGGCAGCACAAAAAGGATCTCTCGGAAGTGGTCACTTCGCAACGCTGGAGTCCATGCTACTATGATACCGGAATGAACAGAGGTGTGCCGTCCTTAGTTTCTTTCGCCACCATGCAGGCCACACATGCCATTATTTCTATCCAGCCTTTTCCATTTGTCATCCTAGTAATCACCTCCAGTGATTCTCATAGCCACATCCCGCCATTCCCCCCGGCGGAAATCCACGAAAATGGCATTCTACTGCATTCCGTGTGGATTTCCCTCCCCCGGTTCGGCTCCACCACGCCATTCCCCCCGACAGAAATCCACGGAAACGTCATTCTGCGATGCTCCAGTTGGATTTCTGTGGGGAAATGCGCAAGAATGCGATGCGCTGGACAATTCCGCATTAAATGGAGATGTAGTACAGCGATCAGGCGACGTGGCGGGCTACAGGCTGCATTCGCCGCACTACATCTTAGGCAGAACCACTATCTCGGACAGGAATGGGCAACATGTAGTAAGGCAGATGCGCAGAGAGTCACCCTGAGATGCGTATTCCCTGTACTACCTCCCGGCTTCCCTACTCTACATCCCTGCCTAACTGTACTGCTCCCGTACTCCGTCCAGTCTGCCTGACCGATAGGGTAGGCGGGAAGCAACTCTGCATGTGCCCGATAATCTGCTCTTTCGCTCGTATTAATTGCCCACTTGACCGATTCCCATATAGGTGGGCAACGCTGTCGTTGAGTATAAATTTGCCGACGAAAGATGAATTCGTAGGCTGAAACCAAATTTGTAGACTGAAACCAAATTCGCAGGATGAAACACAATCTGCAGGATGAAGATGACGTTGTCAGAGGGATGTGAGCAGATCAAATAGTTGTTCTAGGGATGTGCCTAGCTTGAGGGGTAGATCAGCATAGGACTCGCAGGCGAGGAGTTCCTTGACTTTCCAGGGGCCGTACTTCGAATAGGCAATCTCTGCGAGCCGGGCAGCGACGAGATACTGAAGCGGGATAAGGATTTCGGCACTCTCCGAAGAAGGCCTCGAGATGCCGACGAGAATATCGAGCAGGTCATCCATGTTAGCAAGGTTGGTGTCCTTGTTGACGCTGAGGAACTTGATAAGGTTGGAACGCAACGTGGAATATTCATAGTCCATCCAGCCACCATGGAATAGGGCAGCGCCCTCTCTCATCAAAGGCAGCGCATCAGGATATTCATTGTTCAGGATTGAGAGAACGATGTCATGTCTGTCATCAAAATAGTTGGTGAGTATCTTCCCAGAATGGAATATCCTGCCGTAGAAATGCCCGTTTGTGTATTTCAATGGTTCCTGAGCCATAAGAGGGTTTTGATATACATTGAATATGATGCCGGCAGCTTTGGCGCAGGCGTCCGCGTCCGGTTCAATGATGCACTCGACGGCAGGGGAAGAGATGCCATATTCAGACTTAAAAGACCTGATGAACGCAGATACCTCCGTCAATGTCTTCTTAGGTATATTAATATAATAGGGTGCATAATAGACAATTCCTCTGCCTTCGGTCTTCTGCAGCGTAAGAGCCAAGGCATCCAGATAATTGCAGAGCCTGAAGGGGTTTTCGCCTTGGCGTGCTTTGGCAACCGCCATGGCGCACACTCTGTAGGCACATTCAACCCAGTCTTCGTAATCGCCTGAAAGCTTACTGCGGGTGACCACCGTTATTTCATATGTGCCGTCATTGACTTTACGAATATCCTCTATTCGGTTCTCACGAAAAGTGCCGTAGAGCAGGTTTCCGTCATCGAATTCCATGAGATAGTCTGAGGCGCCGCCGACCCACATTTCCCTGCGCCTCTGGTCTGAAATTTTCTCGTCTGTGAACGAGGATACATATTCATTCCATAACTCCGAGACCATCCTGACGGAGTCCTTTTCGGCCTTCGACATAACTTTCAGGTCTACGTCGAAGGGGCGCAGGCCGGGAATCTGGGCGCTGCGGGTCTGCGCCGCCAATGACATGCTTGCCAAGGCTGCTGCACCAAAAAGGAATATGCCGAATATTCTTTTCATGTCGTAAAAATAAGAAAAAAATAGATATTGAATCAAGTTCAAGAGACGTGCCCTTGACCGTTCTTTCCGGCTTGACCAAGAATCTATTCCCACAAACCGAGATCCTGAAACAAGTTCAGGATGACGGGGCGTAAAGTAAGGATGACGGGGCGTGAAGTAAGAATGACGGATGACCGTACGAACATCGCAGAAATGCCCATTCGCATTCAATCAGTTACGAAGGGCATGCGTACGGTCATCTTGACGAAAAGGTGACCGTACGAGCATCGCAGAAATGCCCATTCGCATTCAATCAGTTACGAAGGGCATGCGTACGGTCATCTTGACGAAGAACCTGACGATGACGGGATGTGTCGTGCAGGGGGATGACTGGGTGGTTTGGGACCTCGCAGTGTGCAGAATGCCCGAATCGCACACCGTACCAGTGGTTTGGAACCTCACGGTGTGCAGAAAGCCCGAATCGCACACCGTACCAGTCGTTTGGGGCCTCACGGTGTGCGCAAAGCTCGATTCACACACCGATGATGTGGTAGTGTGATGTTCGGCTGAAGTGAAGGGGCGAGGGTCATGTGTGGGCAAATGTGTTCATACTTCTCTCGTCATCCGGGCTTTCCCTCCAGTTCTTTCCGGGCTTGGCCAGAGGAGCTTATTTTCCACAGAGATATTTTAGCCAGAAGGCACGGTTGGCATCGCGGAAATGCTTGCCCTGATAGCCGCGATAGCCATGCATGCCATCCGGGTAAATCATGAATTCGAATTTCTTGTTCTCTTTCTGAAGTGCATCCACAAGCCTCAGAGTGTTCTGGAAATGGACGTTATCATCTCCCGTCCCGTGAGTCAGTTTCAGCATGACGCTGCCATCGTAGTTTTCCTCCGTGACAGGATAATTCTTCGCATGAGCTGTCACCCTTGTTTTTTCGTAGCCTTCAGGATTTCCGAGCGGAGCATCCATGAAACGCTCGGTGTAGTGGGTGTCATACAGAGCCCACTCATACACTCCCCCGCCAGCGATTCCGTAATGGAAAGCATCGGAATGATCCATGACAAGCAGCGCAGTCATGGTACCGCCGAAAGAGAAGCCCTCTACGCCAATCTTGTCTGGAAGGACGTATGGCAGGCTCTGGAAATACCTTGCCCACTCCACGAAATCCCGAACCTCCAGCTCGTCCAGCTGCCTGTATACTTGGTCGAGTCCCTGCCTGCCGTTATGTCCGGATGCCCTGCAATCGGCAATGACTTCGATTATTCCATTGTCTGAGAACCATTTATAGCGGTCGAACATGTCGAAGACATCGCTGACTTCCGGAGTGTCGGGTCCGCCGTAGATGTCGAAATGCACTGGATATTTCTTGGAAGCGTCGAAATCTTTCGGATAAATTACTTTGGCTGGGAGCACAAGTCCGTCATGCGTTTCCATAGTAATGATCTGAGGCAAAGATGGGTGCTTCGCCATGAACTCAGGACCGGCCAGATCTTCCAGCTTCTTGGAGTTGGACGGCCTGTCAACCTCGTAAATCCAGATCTGGTATGGGGTGCTGACGTTACTGAGCGATGTGATGGCGTATTTCCCATCAGGAGAAATCCTCGTTGAAGAAGCGTTCAAGGCGGGGTCCGAAACTGACTTCACGATGCCATTCTTCGCAGAGTAAACGGCGGTCCGCCACCGGCAGTCTCTCTGGGCAGTGAATATGACTTCTGATGTGCTTCCGTCGAACTTTTTTGAAGGTTTGCCTTCGTTGACCTTAAGAATGGACACCCTCCAGTTCTCGCCAGAAGTCAGCCTCTTCAGCACGGAACCATCGTAAGACAGGTAATAAATCTGTTCCCAGCCTGTCTCGAAAGAGCGAGCCATGTACAAGCCATCGCGACCGAAAACCATGCCGTCAATCCAGTCCAGCCAAGTAGGATAATTCTCGTGGTAGATTTGCTTCTTTGAGCCGTCAGCAACTGAAACCGCATACAGGTCCAGGGTGTTCTGCACGCGAGGCTCCCTCTGGATGTAAAACTGCCTGCTGTCCGCTCCCCAGAACGGGGTTCCGAAATATTGATCTTCGTTCTCGTCGAAATCTGCCCACGTGACAGATGCGGACTCCACGTCAGCAATTCCGATGCGCACCTTCGGATTAGGATCTCCGCACTTCGGGTAGCGAGTCATCCTCACCGAGCCGCCGGTAGGCGACATGTTCTCTATATTCACAGCGCCTCCAGCCCTCTGGGAATATTGCAGACCCATTCCTGAACGGTCGTAATCCTCGGGATAAGGAGAATATATCGGGAAAACCGGCACCAGTGAATTGTCGAAGCGATAGAAGCCGATTTTTTTCGAGTCAGGAGACCACCAGAACGCTCGATAGCGGGATGGTCGGCCGAAAATCTCTTCGTAATATACCCACGAAGCATAGCCGTTCAAAATAACGTCGGAACCGTCTGAGGTGAGCCGAATCTCGTTTTTCGTAGCGACATCCACGACCCAGAGGTCATTGTCCCTGGTGAAAGCCATCTTGGAAGAGTCCGGGGAATACGTAAGGTTCACGGCTCCTTCCGGCTGAAACGGGAAAACCCTTGTCGGCTCGGGATAAGATATTCCTAAAGTCTTTTTATGCGTCTTCGCATCAATGGAATAGTCTTTCTCGGCAGTGAACGAGCCATCGTAGGTCAGGGCAACCTCATGGTCCCCGACCCACTTCCAATCGTAAGGGATGTCGTTATATTCCTGGGCAGAGAGACTTAAGGCTCCCAGCAACGCAGCGGCTGCGATTAAATGCTTCATATTCATAATATTAATTAATCAAAAAATTCGTCTTTGAAATTCACGAGATAGACTTTCTCGGTGGCACGAGTCAGCGCAGTGTAGAGCCATTTCAGGTCATCTCTCGTAAGCTCATCCTGCCAGAACGGATTGTCGATGAACACGCATCCCCACTGCCCGCCCTGGCTCTTGTGGCAGGTGATGGCATTGGCGTATTTCAACTGCAGAGCATTGAAATACGGGTCCTCGCGCACCGCGGCGTAACGCTTCTTCTTGCCTTTGATGTCTGAATAGTCCTCATTCACGCCAGCGTAAAGCACATTCTGCTGCTCATATGTAAGCGAGGCCGATTCCGACATCAGCGTGTCCAGGCACACTTTCGCTTCAATCTCCACGTCCCCATAATCTGGGAAAGAGAGCCTGGCATCGGCGAACCGAAGCCCGTAACGCTCTTCGAAATTCTTGATGCTGAGCAGCTTCGCAATATCACCATTGGCTATATAGTCCATGCCCTCAACACCTTGGAGGAACTGGTAGCAATTCTTCACTATCATCAGTTTCTCCCCCTTCACCAGCTCTTCCTCATCGTAAAATACCTGAGCACGTATGCCTGCGTTGTATCTGTTAGCCCGCTTGTTGGAGCGGCAAAGCACCACTGCGTCATCTTTCGAATATTCAGAGAAATAGGCAGTGTTCAACTTGTCCAGCAACTCCCCTCCCGTTATTCTGAATATGTCATCGAAGCCTTCTGTGCCTAGGCCTAGCATGTCAGGAGAGAAAAGCTCGTCGCCACCCTCGTCGGAGGCTATCAAGCCCCTGATTTTCGTGGCGTTGTACAATATGCCGGACTCTTTCGCCTGGCGGACGACCTCGGTCAGGGAGCAGTAGCTCACACCCCCGAAACGTTCCTGCATATAAGGATAAGAAAGTGCCGGAGACTCTTCCAAGCCGATTGGAGGGAGCTGTGCGGAGTCCCCTATCAGAATGAGCCGGCAATCCCGCCCCTTTCTGACATATTCCACTAAGTCTTTCAGCAAGTCTCCTGTTCCAAAATTCACAGTCTGCTGTCTGCCAGGATCCTCAATGCCTATCAGAGAAACTTCGTCCGCGATGAATAGCTTGTGAACGAAAAGATTAGGAGCAAGCGAGAAGAACCCCATGCCATCATCCCCAACCGACTTCTGGCGATATATTAATTTATGGATGGTCGTCGCTGGCTTGCCTGAATATTGCGAAAGCACTTTGGCCGCCCTTCCCGTAGGAGCCATCAGATGGCATATTTCCTCAACCTCATCTGGCTTTTCAGGGTTCGGCGCCGGACGAAGCGGGTCTAGCGCAGAGATTACGGCAGAAATGGCAGTAGTTTTGCCCGTGCCAGCAAACCCATTGATTATTAATATGTCTCCGTCGTCTGAAGTAATGAAATCAGCAACCGTCCTGAACAGACTGTCTTGGTCGGCGGTGGCATCATAGCTGAATCTATCCTTGAAAAGCTTGTAGAAATATTCGTTCCTCTCCATCTCCTATTTCTCCCTCCTCCCGAATATCATCGTGAACACAGCAAATATAGGATACATTTCCACGCGACCCAAGAACATATCTAATGTGTACATGAGTTTCGCGCCTACTGACTCAAGACCGTAATTCCCGAATGTACCCAGTTCCGCAACCGAAGGGCCCACATTGGAAAGGCAGGAGAGGGTGCCTATCAGCGCATTCTTGTTATCCACTCCGAAGCAGAGGCAGAGAATAAGGGAAAGCAGCATCACCACGAAAAAAAGGTCCATATAAAGGATGTGCGGGGCCAGCATTTTCTGAGTGAGCACCCTTCCGTTCAGCCGCACCTCGTGGACGGAATGAGGATGGAGCACATTCTTTATATGATAGCTAATCTCTTTATAGAATAAAAGTGCCCTGTCTGCCTTTATGCCTCCGGTAGTGGAACCAGCCATCCCGCATCGTATCCCGAAGAAAATCAGCAGATAACTCGGCAACATCGGCCACGAACTGTTGTCGGCGATCGCGAACCCCGTCGTAGAAGCATAACTCAATATGTGGAAAGAGCCTATCAGGAATGAGTTTCCCCAGCCTTTCACAAGCCCTTCGGCCTTCAGGGTGACCGCCACTAATATAGTCCCTACCAAAATCCCGGAGAGATAGAATCTGAACACTTCGTTCTTGAAAGGCTTGAAGGATTTTGTGACGACGGCTATGTAAATAAGGCCGAAATGCACCGAAGCCAGCAGCATGAACACCATGGAAACAATGGTGACAGGCAGAGAGTCATAGGAGCCTATGGAATAGTTCTTCGTGCTGAAGCCGCCAGTGGCAACGACGCTCATGGCATGATTTATCGCGTCGAACGGACTCATCCCTGCAAGCATGTAGCAGACAAACGCTGCGACCAGAAGGCCCAGATAGACATATGTGAATATGAACACTGTCTTGTTCGTGCGAGACTTGTATTCCTGCTTCGACAGCGAGGAAAGTTCCATATTCGTGAGTCTCAGCCTCATCTGGGATGTGTTCGGAATGATGAGCAAGAGGAAGACGACAACTCCCAGACCGCCTATGAAATGCGTTGAAGAGCGCCAGAAAAGCAGGCTGTTGGGGAGAGACTCTACATTGGAAAGAATAGTAGCTCCGGTGGTAGTGAAACCAGAAACGCTCTCGAACCAAGCGTTTATGATGGAGAAAGGACCGCCCCAAAGGGCATAAGGGAGCATTCCGAATATGAATGAGAGCAGCCAGGACAGGACAATAATCACGTAGCCATCCTTAATTGAAATGACAGAGGCTTTCCTGACGAATATGAAAGGGAATATCCCAGACGTGAACGTTATGGTAAAGCTGATGATCAATGCCGCCAGAGCGCTGTCGTTGCCGTTCGCCATCGACACAAGTATGGAGAAAAACATGAATAGCGCGTTTACGAGCAACGCGTAGCCGACGTTCCTGGATATTACCTTTACATCCATTACTTTTCCTCGTTATTCATTCTCGAGCGTAAATCTGCCAGTCTTTTCCTAAGCTGCTGATTTTCAACAATTATTTCAGATATTCCATCGTTCAGCTCGGAAAGCTGGTCATCGCCATCAAAATCATACGTGTATTTCTTGTTGGACGACCTGTATGCATCCAGGCCAGAAAGCATCTTGTAAATTGGGTTCACGTAATATGCCAACACGAAGAAAAGCAGCATCATGATCAGAAGCAGCCCTACGCCGACAGCTACCGTGCCTGGGATGATGCTCCTGTAAAAACCCCGCTGGAATGTCAGGGAGTTTTTTTTCAGTTCACCGTACATCACGCCAGCAAGGTTATCAATGTCTCTGGAAAGCCTTTGGAAACGAGGTTGCAGGCGCTCGAAGTACCAAGACCTTGTGTCAATGAAATCGGAGAGCATCACGTCGTTCAATTCAAGTGAGGTAAGCATGTATGCTGAGTACGAATACACTACCGAATCTGCCAGAGGCTGCATATCGATGCTGGTAAGGGATTTCCTAAGCGAGTCGCAATGGCTCATGAATGCCTTCTGATGCATTTCAGGAAGCCTTGTCAGGGAGGAATCCCCGATGGCAGAAAGAATCGCCAGGTTGTAGGAATTGCTCACTTCGGAGAGTTGCTGGGCCATGTTTATGCTCTTCACGTTCTCAGCGATAAGTTCCGAGACGTAATTGCTCATCCTGTCATATTCCAAAATAGAGATGACGCTTGAAACCAGCAGGCAGACAGCGATGGCCATCAGGCTGAGCGTGAGTTTCATCCTCATGGACAGCTTCCGGTTCCTGAACCTTTCAGAGACTCTCTTGAACATTCCTTATAACTTCTTATGGAATACAAATATAATAATTCTCAAGGTTTTCATATTTTGCAAAATATCATTATCTTTGCATCCGTTGCGTGAGATAGGGGACGGCGAGCGTCTCCTATCTCTTTTTTTGAAGACAAAATGAAACGAGAAGAAATACTTGACAGGATGCAGGGAAAAGTGGCCGAGCGTGGCTGCTTCATCGTTGATGCCGAAATAGGCAAAGACGACGACATAACTCTCACCCTCGACAAAGAGAATGGCTCAGTGAGCCTGGAGGATTGCGAGGCCATTAACGACGCTTTCCTGGCCGTCTTTGACAAAGACAGCGAGGACTATTCGCTAACTGTCACTTCCGCTGGCCTGGATCAGCCTTTCAAAGTGCTGAAACAATTCCAGAAAGCGATCGGCTCACAAGTAGAAGTGAGGCTGCGGAACGGCAAGAAAATCATCGGACTGCTTTCCGATGCCGCGAAAGATGGCATTACGTTGAGATATTCATTGAAAGAGGTCGTTGAGGGAAAGAAGAGAAAGGTAATGGTGGAACACGAGGAGATATTCAGAATGGAGGATATTAATTCTGTGATTCCCCATATCGTATTCGAGAAAAAGACAAAGAATAAATAAATATGGAAAAGAAAGATGAAGTAACGCTTATTGATGCGTTCAAAGACTTCAAGGATGAAAAGAATATCGACCGCCCTGTGATGATGGGCGTCCTGAAGGATGTGTTCCTCACCCAGATTGCAAAGACTTATGGGTCTGCGGACAATTTCGATGTAATCATCAACGTGGATAAGGGGGACTGCGAGATTTACCAGAATTTCGAAGTGGTGGAAGATGTTGAGAACCCTAACACGCAGATTACCGTCGATCAGATCAAAGCCGAGACTGGCGATGACGACTATGAGATAGGCGATGTCTACACGAAGAAAATACCGCTTTCTTCTTTTGGCAGGAGGGGCATCCTGAATATAAGGCAGAACCTTCAGGGAAGGATAATGGATATCGACAAGGCCAATGTTTTCAAGAAATATTCCGATAAGGTGGGAGATATTTTCTCCGGGGAGATTTACCAGACATGGTCAAAAGAGGCTATCCTTCTCGATGACGACAGCAACGAGCTGCATCTACCTAAGACCGAGCAGATTCCTGGCGAGAGGTTCAAGAAAGGCGACACCATCAGAGCCATCATCAAAAACGTCGAGATGAAGAACAACACCACGCCTTACATCACTCTCTCTAGGACCTCTAACGAATTCCTCGAGAAACTGTTCGAGCAGGAAGTTCCTGAAATCCTCGATGGCCTGATCACGATCAAGAAGGTCGTGCGCATCCCTGGCGAAAGAGCTAAGGTTGCCGTGGAGTCTTACGACGAGAGGATCGATCCTATCGGAGCCTGCATTGGCGTGAAAGGGTCTAGGATCATAGGAATAGTTCGCGAACTTCGTAACGAGAACATCGACGTGCTGCAGTGGACGAACAACACTCAGCTCCTCATCCAGAGGGCGCTCAGCCCTGCTAGAGTTTCTTCAATCGATCTTGGCAAGTCGGATGAAGACAAGATAAAGGTTTACATGCTGCCAGACGAAGTGAAGAAGGGCATCGGCCGCGGCGGGTGCAACATCAAACTGGCAGGGATGCTCGTTGGCCGCGAGATAGAGGTCTGGAGAGAGCTTCCAAAAGATGAAGCCGAGGACGAGGAGGATGTTCTTCTCAGCGAGTTCAGCAACGAAATTGACCAGTGGGTCATCGATCGCTTGGAGGCCATCGGATGCGACACGGCAAAGAGCGTGCTGGCTTTTTCGCCTGAAGACATTGCAAAGAGAGCCGATCTTGAAGACGAGACCGTAGCAGAGGTATTCAAGATTCTGAGGGCAGAATTCGAAGAATAAAAGTTTCGAAAATATATTAATGAATAAACCAGGGGTTAGTAATAATGGGTGAAATAAGACTAAACAAAATCATCAGGAAGTATAACATCGGAATTCAGAATCTGATAGAGTTTCTGAAGACTAAAGGCGTGGAGGTGGAAGAAAACCCGAACGCAAAGATTTCCGATGAATATCTTCCTGACATTGAGAAGCAGTTCGGGAAGGATCTTGCGGACAAGGAAGCTTCGGAGAAGGTGGACATTAAGCTTACGGAGATCATAGAGAAATCTCGCCGCAAGCAGGAAGAGGCTCAGGAAGAGGAAGAAGAGCCTGTACAGGAGACTGTGATCAAGAGCAATGTTTTTTCTTCTATTCCAATAAAGGAAGAACCTGAAATTGAGAAAAAACCAGAACCGGAACCAGAACCTGTGCCGGAGCCGGAACCTGAGCCAGAGCCAGAACCTGTGTCTGTTCCGGAGCCGGAACCTGCACCTGTTCCTGTGCCGGAGCCAGAACCTGTTCCTGTGCCGGAGCCAGAAATTGTTCCAGAACCCGTGAAAGATGAACCAGCACCAGCAGCTGAAGAACCAATTGAAGCCGCTCCCGTACAAACCCCTGCGGAAGCCGCTCACGAAGTTCATAAAGCATTGACCAAGCATGAGAAGAAGCTGGCTGCCGCAAACAAGCAGAAAGAGGAACAACAAGCATTCAAACACAAGGAAAAGGTAAAAGTCGATAAATCGGAAGAGGCCGAGTCTTCGGCAGAGGTAGAAGAAAAATTGCCCGGATTCAAGGTGCTTGGAAAGATCGATATGTCGCAATTCGAGAAAAAGAGCGGAAAGAAACGTGAGAGAATTGCTAAGGGAAGCCAGAAAGTGGATGTGGATAAAGAAGGCAAGAATGCCGATAACAGTTCTCGCAAGAATAAGAAAAAGGATGCACGCGCTCAAGATCAGGGTAAGGGCGGAAGAAAGCGCAATCGCAACCAGGACCGTTTCAAGCCTGCGATGACAGAAGAAGAGCAGGAGGCATTGCAGAGAGAGATTCAGAAGCAGGTGAAGGAGACCTACGCCAAGATGAACGAGAGCAAGAAGGGCAACAGCTTCGGAGCGAAATACAGAAAGGAGAAGAGGGAGCAGGCTGCTGCCAGAACTCAAGAAGAGCTGGCTCAGGAAATGGCCGATAAGAAAGTTCTGAAGGTTACCGAATTCGTGACTGTGAATGACCTCGCTACCCTCATGAACAACACTCCTGTGAACGAAGTCATCAAGGCGTGCATGGATCTGGGCCTCATGGTTTCCATCAACCAAAGGCTCGATGCAGAAGCTCTGGTGCTTGTAGCAGAACAGTTCGGCTACAAAGTCGAATTCGTGACTGCCGACCTCACAGAAGAACTTGATGATAACAAAAAGAATGATAACGAGGAAGATCTTGTTCCCCGGCCGCCAATCATCACTGTGATGGGCCACGTTGACCATGGCAAGACTTCTCTGCTGGACTATATTCGTAAATCGAATGTCATAGCTGGCGAGGCAGGAGGAATCACGCAGCACATCGGTGCCTACAACGTCGTGCTTCCGAACGGTCGCAGGATCACATTCCTCGACACCCCTGGCCATGAAGCTTTCACCGCCATGCGAGCCAGAGGAGCTCAGCTCACCGACCTTGCCATAATCATCATAGCAGCCGATGATGCAGTCATGCCTCAGACAATCGAAGCCATCAACCATGCTCAGGCAGCCGGCGTGCCAATGGTGTTCGCAATAAACAAAATCGACAAGCCAGGGGCACAGCCGGAGAAAATCTACCAGCAGCTAGCCCAAATGAACATCCTGACTGAGAACTGGGGTGGCAAATACCAGTGCCAGGAAATCTCGGCCAAGAAAGGAATCAACGTAGACAAACTGCTGGAGAAGGTGCTTCTTGAAACCGATTTGCTGGATCTCAAAGCAAATCCTAAAAAGAACGGCATAGGCACAGTCATCGAGTCGTCCCTCGATAAGGGCCGCGGGTACCTGGCTACCGTGCTCGTACAAGATGGCACATTAAGACAGGGCGACATGGTCCTCAGCGGCAGTTATTACGGACGCGTCAAGGCCATGTTCAATGAGCGTGGGCAGAAAGTCCAGGAAGCAGGGCCTTCAACTCCAGTCTCTATATTGGGGCTTAACGGAGCGCCAAGCGCAGGCGACAAGTTCAACGTGATGGATGACGAGAAGGAAGCTAAATCCATCGCGAACAAACGCGAGCAGCTGCTCAGGATCCAGGGCATCAAGACTCAGAAGCACATGACTCTGGAAGAGATAGGGCGCAGGATTGCCATCGGAAACTTCAAGGAACTCAATGTGATAGTCAAGGGTGACGTTGACGGTTCCGTTGAGGCTCTGTCTGACTCCCTCATCAAGCTCTCCACAGAGCAGGTAAGGGTTAATGTGATTCACAAAGCAGTTGGCGCAATCTCCGAATCCGACGTGATTCTGGCAGAGGCTTCTGATGCCGTCATCATCGGATTCCAGGTGCGTCCTTCATCTGATGCTCGCAAGGCTGCAGATGATCAAGGAATCGAGATCCGTTTGTACTCAGTAATCTACGATGCCATCAACGATGTCAAGGACGGCATCGAGGGTATGCTGGAGCCAATAAAGAAAGAGGAAATCACTGGCACCGCCGACGTTAAGCAGACATTCAAAATCTCCAAGGTCGGGACCATCGCAGGATGCCTTGTCACCGATGGCAAGATCGCAAAGACTTCTCATTGCAGGCTCATTCGCGACGGCATCGTGGTTTATTCTGGCGAACTTGCTTCCCTTAAGCGAGGCAAAGATGATGCGAAGGAAGTTTCTGCCGGCATGGAATGCGGAATCGGCATCGACAAGTTCAACGATATAAAAGTCGGCGACCAGATAGAAGCCTACACCATCACCGAGGTGAAACAGACTCTGAACTAATTCTGAATATACATACCTATTAAATTGACTGGCTCAGGAGCATTCCAAGAGCCAGTTTTTTTTGAGCCGCTATTAAATATTTATTGATAATATTTAGAAGAGGAAGAATTTGTCCGTGCAAATAGCGGGCTGGATGTTATTCATTGCAGTGGCTCGTAATGAGGCTATGCCTGCCCAGGGGTGCTTTTGGAAGCGGGGCTGGGCATGCCGTTATGTTGTGTAGTGACTTCTGATGCATACATGCGTGCCCGCTAATTGCAAAGATAGGAATAGGATCGGCTCTGGATGAGAGTGGTGGAATTCCCCAAAGTGCTGTCTGAGTATGTCCTTCCGGAGGCTCTGCAAATTGGTGTCGGTCGACCGCTGGACAAAACTAGAGCAGGGCGTATGACCCTGCTTTCTGTATGCCCCGGCTACGGCATCCCGGAGACGCTTACACAACGTGGCTCTTGGGAAGTCTCGATATCGAGACATGCCCTTCCCCATGCACTTCTGTGCAGCCTGCCTCGACAGCGTTTTGCGAGACACTTCTTCCGAACAGTTTGAATATACGTATGCGATTCTTTATTCGCATCATCGACAAGGTTTTGTGAAACCTTGAAGAAAGGTTATGATTATTCACAATCGTAGGCAACGGTGACATTCATTTTAAGTGCCGAGGACACATATTCCCATTGCCGACCCCCGTTCATAGAAACCGGGTGGGCGGCACAGTCCTCCATTACAAGCCAGCCGGTGGCGCTATACCGTCGCCCATAAATTCTCGTCCTTCTGGGCGAAGACATGAATTATACTTTGCAACCACATCGGCCACAGCCTCGCCGGCAGCCCCACATCTCACGATGACGGGAGAAAATGTTCATCCATCAGGTTCCTTGAATCTTGCCTGGTCGCTCGTTATGACAATGTCGATGTCTTCGGAGAAGCGGTTTCCTAGACGGTATGCTTTAGAGAGAGAAGTGCCGCCTTTGAATACGGCCACTTCTTTTTCCTTGCTTTCAGAAAGCATTTTCAAAGATCTGCATATCCAATAATCTTTTTCCAGATACATTTTGTTTTATCCCGAGTCCGCCTTCCGCTTCTGGCGCTGAATCCAATTGGATGGCGGCCGCAAATGCGTCTTTATTTTCGTGAAGGTTCATCGATGTTCCAGTTTGAATTGCTTGGCAGGGCGGACTCCGAGATAGGCAGCTTGTATGATCTCACGCCGCTCAAGACCCTCCTTACAGACGGAGCGCTTTCGCCGATGCATCCGTACATTGCTCCAAGCAGCGCGTGGACGTAATTTGCATATGCCAATGACAGGCTTTCAAGTTCTCTCCGTTTTTCCGGAGAAAACGCCCGTATGATTGACATAATTGCCTTTCATGCCGAGTCAGGAGTGACAGCCGGTATTTCGCGGAACATCCTGATGGCATCAAGAATCCTCAGAAGCTCGATGTTGCCCTTCGTGATGGGGTTCTCCTGGCGGAGAAAACGAATGTAGCAATCACCTCGCCGTAATGGTCTGTGATATTTGCCTGTGACAATCACGACATATGAGGATATCTGGGAGGTTAGCCCCATAGTCGCAAAAGCCTGGGGACCGGTAATGTATCCTACAATTTTGCCATCCTTCTCAAGGAAATCCTTCACAATTTCGGAATCAGCAGGCTTGATTATTCCTAGCAATGTCTCTTTCGGCTTATAGTACTTTCCCTTCGACACTTTGCGCAACTCGCCTGAAGCCGATATTCTGCTCAGAGCCTTTGCCAATGCAAGATCATTGCTTGGATCCAAGCCGAAGTCAGAAATGGTGAAAACCGTTCCTTCCGGGAAAGAAGCAATCTTCCGTTTTATCTGTTCGCCCACAATCATTTCAGTTCTTTTTTGATGCAAGGATACAAAAGCCAAGTTATTTACGCAAAAAACTTGACAAACCTCAATGCTTTTTAAATTGCCCGACATGTTTTGCGACGACGCCGGTAATCATGTACATGGCCTTCAGGTCCACATCCGCATAGGTGAGATTGTTGTCACTCATAATCTCCCTTTCATCGGAACTCGTCCCGAACGCCTTTATCAAGCGGTTGCCACGACCAATCTTGGCAAGCACCTGAACAGAGATGCTGCCACTGCGATTAAAATTTTTTTTAACGGATATGGAAAAAATACAGTGAATTTTTTATAACTTTAAACTCCTGGTTTAGCACATAGTGTATGGACGTTGGATTTTTCTTGGAAATACTTGGAATGAACTCGACTTCGGGAAATGAGCTTCGGCTGTCAGAATTCCTGAAAGAGAGACTGCCATTTTATATCCCAGAGAAGAAATTCCCTGATTTCAGAGTTTTCGAACAGAAAGTGGATGAAAATTCAATGAATCTGCTGCTGGACTGGTCTGGAACCGGGTGTCCTGAATATGTCTTCTGCACGCACATGGACACAGTCCCCCCTTACATAAAGCCAAGCCTCGGCCTGGTAGGGAAAGGAGACAGGCTTCCTGACGGCAAAATCGCCGAGCAAGACGACACATTGATTACCGGCAGGGGCAGCTGCGACGCAAAAGGGCAGATATTCACCATGCTGAACGCCGCAATAAGGCTTGCTGAAGACGGGTTCAGCAATATAGGGGTCCTGCTGGTTTCCGGGGAGGAGACCGGATCTTACGGCGCGAAAGCATGGGACAAAGAAATGCCAGGAGGAAAATTCGTGCTAGTGGGCGAGCCTACCGACAATAAAATGATATCAGCCTCGAAAGGCACGAAGCAGTACGGGCTCACTTTCTTCGGCAAGTCCTGCCATTCTGGCTATCCAGAGCATGGGGAAAGCGCAATCGACATATTCGTGGATTTCGTGGACAGGCTCAGGGATGTGGAGTTTCCAGATGATCCGATTCTTGGCAGGACGACCTGGAACATCGGTGAGCTTCGCAGCGACAATCCCCATAACGTGCTGAGCCCGGAAATTAGCTTCCGAATATATTTCCGCACTACTTTCGCCACGGATTCACTGATAGACAACGCTTTGCTGAGCATCTGCCCTCTTTCGGCCACGATGGACTCATACGGCGGAGACGATCCTAAGGAATATTTCCACGAAGTGCCAGGGGTCGGTTCCCAGATCAGCTGTTTCGGCAGCGATGCTCCCAGGCTCACGAAATTCCAGAAGAAAGCTATTTATGGCCCTGGATCAATTCTCACGGCACACACCGACAACGAATACGTCCTCCTCTCGGACATCCTCTCTGCTGCGCAGACCGAGAAGAGGATAATGGAATTTGCAATAGATAACAAAATTTAGAAGAATCATGATTGTAATGAAGTTTGGCGGCACCTCCGTACAAGACGAGGAGGCCATCCGCAGAGTAATCTCAATTGTCAGAGGGCGGCTGAGCCAGCACCCTCTGGTTGTAGTTTCTGCTCTTGCCAAGGTCACGAGACTGCTTGGCGAGATAGCCTCTGAAGCAGAATCGCAACACGAAGAAAAAGTTAAGGAACTGCTCCAGCAGCTGTCCGAAAGGCATTTCGGCCTGGCGAAAGCCTTGCTTAGCTGCAGTCCTGGCCTGCTGGACGAGTGCCTGGGAGACGTAAGGAAACATATTCAGGGATTAGAGACATTCGTCGGCGGAGTATGTCAAATCGGAGAACTCTCCCCAAGGAGCCATGCCAGAGTGATTTCAATGGGCGAAATCCTTTCCTCAACCATCATATCATACGCATTCAACGCCGAGGGGATATCCTGCAAGTGGATAGATGCCCGGCGAATGGTCACAACGGACGACAATTACCTGAACGCCCGCCCGGACATGAGCGTGACCGAAGCGAACGTCAAGCGAATCATCGGCCTGGAATCCAACGGCACAGACATAATCTTGACGCAGGGTTTCGTTGCCTCGACCGCTGCCGGAGCCACTTCCGTCCTGGGTTTTGAAGGTTCAGACTACTCTGCGGCAATCTTCGGAATGGCATTGGAGGCTGAAAGAGTCGAGATTTGGACAGACGTGGATGGAATCAGGACCACTGACCCTAGGCTTCTCGATGGCACGAAGAAAATCGATGCGATTTCCTACGAAGAGGCTGCCGAGATGGCAGCGATGGGAGCGAGGGTTCTGCACCCGCTTACTATCGAGCCAGCAAGGCAGAAGAATATTCCGATACTGGTGCTGAATTCGAAGAATCCAAGCTGCGAGGGCACCGTGGTGGAGCGAAGCGACGAGGCCCCAGAGGGGCCGAAGGCTGTGTCTTCGAGGAACAACATCCTGTTCATAAAGATAGAGACTCAGCAGCTGCTTGGGGTAACGAACATCCTAGGCGGCGTGATGGAAGCACTCTATTCCAGGAAAATTCCCGTCATCATCGCTGAGGCGACCGAATCGGAAGTCGGCCTGATCATACAAGAAGAATTCTACGGCCTCAGAGAGGCTCTTGAATCAATTTCTAAATGGGCTAAGGTGACAGTTTTCCGAGACAAAGCACTAATCTCCGTAATCGGACGAGGCGTCGTAACGGTTAAAGGCCTGGCAGACAAGGTGCTGATGGCGGCAGGCAGAGTCTACCTGGCGAATGTCAGCGCCAACATGCTCAGCACCAACTATGTAATAGACCACGAGAAATTACAGGACACGCTGAAGGCCCTTCATGAATATGTTTTTGCTTAATCTGTTATATTCATTATGATAAAGGTCGTTTTAAGTGGTTATGGCAGGATGGGGCACATGATAGAGGAAGTTCTTCATTCCAAAGGAATTGAGTGCGCAGCCAAAAGCGACAATATTCAGGAGACAGCCCCTGCACTCGCTAAAGAGTGCGTCTGCATCGATTTCACTACGCCAGACGCATTCCGCTCAAACTATCGCTTCATCGCCGAGCATTTCAAGGCTGCCGTCATTGGCACCACGGGATGGAATGATATTCAGGAAGAGGTAAAGGATTATTTCGCATCCTGTGGCACTCCGATGATATATTCATCGAACTATTCGGTGGGGGTGAATGTCTTTTCTGCAGCCGTAGAACTCATTTCCAAGTACTTAGGGGCCGCCGGAGGGTACGCTCCATACATAGTCGAGAAGCACCATATTCATAAATTGGACGCTCCAAGCGGCACTGCCAAATCCCTGGCGGCGGTGGTTGAGAAAGAAATGAATATGACTCCTAGCGTTGCTTCCATCCGCGTCGGGGAGCTGGCTGGCACTCACACCGTTGGCTTCGAAGGAGCGAGCGACCGCATCACCGTGGAACACGAGGCTTTTTCCCGCAAGGGTTTCGCAGAAGGGGCCGTAATGGCGGCGCAGATGACGGATGGCCTCAACGGAGCGCATGAATTCAAGGAACTGTTCTTTAATAAGTTGAAATAATATGGAAAAATTATTGAAAGGCTGCGGAACGGCTCTGGCAACACCGTTTAAGAATGGCGCAGTTGATTTTGACTCATACAAGAAACTGGTCAGGCGACAGGCAGAGGCCGGAATTCACTTTCTTGTTCCTCTGGGATCCACGGCCGAGACTCCTTGCCTCAGTGATGAGGAGAAAGTCGAGCTCCTGCGCATCACTCGCGAGGAATTTCCTTCAAAACCTGTCGTGGCAGGGGCCGGCTCCAACTCATTGGATGCGACAGTGAAGACTATCAAGCTTCTGGAGCCGCTGAACCCAGACGCATTCCTGATCGTCGTGCCTTTCTACAACAAGCCGACTCAGGAAGGGCTTTATGAATATTTCTCTGCGGTGGCGGCATCCACTTCCAAGCCTATCGTCATGTACAACGTGCCCGGCAGGACCGGAACGAACATGAAGGTCGCTACTGCATTGAAGCTCGCTCACGAGGTGAAGAACATCATAGCAGTCAAAGAGGCTTCGGGCGACCTGAAACAGATTGAGAGGATAATCGCTGGAGCGCCTTCGGATTTCAGCGTGCTAAGCGGAAATGACGACCAGACCTTCCCTATCATGGCATGTGGCGGAGACGGAGTAATCTCGGTTGCTTCTAACGTGGCTCCATCGCAGATGGTCTCTTTCGTAGACGCTGCGCTTTCTGGTGACTGGAAGAAGGCACGCGAATGGAATTACAGGCTTCTGGACCTCTTCGATAATTGTTTCGTGGAGAGCAACCCGATTCCTGTCAAGGCCGGCCTGGCCGCCTTGAGCCTTTGCTCGGCACAGATGCGTCTGCCACTCACCGAGGCCAGTGAGCAGACCAAGGAAATAATGAAAGCTACTCTGGATGTCCTAAACGTCAAGTCATGAGCAAATTTGAAGAACTGATACGGGATCTGGAAGCAGGGAAAGTCCGCGTAGCGGAAAAGGCCGATGGAGAGTGGAGAGTGAATGCTCACGTGAAGGAACTGATTCTGGATGGCTTCAAAGCCGGACAGCTTACCGACATGAGCGTTGCCGGAATGCCTTTTTTCGATAAGGACACGCTTCCTGTGCACGAATTTTCCATTTCGGACAAGGTTCGGATAGTGCCCGGCGGGTCTTCTGTTCGCTGCGGTGCTTTCATAGCCCCGTCTGTGATCATAATGCCTCCATCTTACGTGAACATAGGAGCTTACGTTGACGAGGGGACGATGGTGGATTCGCATGTCCTGGTTGGTTCCTGCGCACAAATCGGGAAGCATGTGCACCTGTCGGCCGGCACTCAGATCGGTGGCGTTCTGGAGCCAGCCGGAGCGCTTCCGGTAATCGTGGAGGACAATGCCTTCATCGGGGGGAATTGCGGGATTTACGAAGGCACGATCGTCCGCGAAAGCGCCGTTCTCGGCTCTGGGGTCATAATCACTTCTGGGACAAAAGTTTACGATGCCGTCAATGGTCGCTATCTGCCTAAAGCTTCTGGTGGTCGCACCGAGATACCAGCAGGAGCAGTTGTCGTTGCAGGCTCTCGCCCGCTTTCCACAGGCCCTGGAGCTAGCGAAGGCATTCATATCTACACTCCTGTCGTGATCAAATATCGCGACGGCAAAACCGATGCCTCCGTGGAGTTGGAACAAGCCCTCAGGTAAAACGAACACCTATAGGTTGCGAGATTCCATGCTGGCGTTTGAACGTATTTTCGAAATATTTTACCGACATCTATCACTATGATTTTCTACAAGTATCACGGAGCGGGGAACGATTTTCTCATTGCTGACGACCGTGACGGGTCCTACAGATTGACAACCAAGAAGATAGTCGCCCTATGCGACCGCCATGCAGGCATCGGCGCCGACGGTGTCATGTTACTGAAGAAAGCCTCCGCCGGGGATGCCGCCTTCGAGATGGCTTTCTACAACCCTGACGGATCTCACGGCATGATGTGCGGCAACGGCGGGAGGTGCATAATGGCGTTCGCCGCTTTGAAGGGAATAATCTCAGTTAATGAATGGGTCTCGTTCATGGCTCCGGACGGCATTCACAAGGCAATATGCTTCAGCCCGCTGAAGAGACGGAACGATCAGACTTTGGTAGTCAGGATGTCCATGAATCCAGTCACTGAAACCACAGAATATGAAGATGGAATATTCTTATACACAGGCACCAGGCATTTCGTGAAATTCGTCGACCACCCGCTGAGTTACCCTGTATCTGAAGAAGGAGCTGCCCTTCGCTGGGATTCCAGATTCGCTCCTCAAGGCACCAATGTCGATTTTGTCGGCTTCATTCCCATATTTTCTGGCGATGAAGAACCAG
Organism: uncultured Bacteroidales bacterium; assembly: GCA_900316045.1. Taxonomy (GTDB): domain Bacteria; phylum Bacteroidota; class Bacteroidia; order Bacteroidales; family UBA932; genus Cryptobacteroides. The sequence continues at coordinate 24,084 of ONBM01000029.1, forward strand.
GTTATAGGAACAGCCTGGAATATCCACGCTCTGACCCGAAAAAGTTAGAGAAAATGCAGTTTCGCAGCCTGGACATGTGCATAGCCGTGCGGACGTTCGAGAAGGGCGTAGAAGGAGAGACTCTCGCTTGCGGAACCGGTCTCGTTGCCGCCGCAATAGCTTCGTATGTGAAAAAATTCTACATACCGACAGCGAATTTCAATTTCAACCCTTACGCTGATTCCGATCTGTATTACAGATACATCGATGTGCATAAGGACCACTACTGTTATCCTCTGAAGACCGAGCTTAGCGACATCTACGTAGACTTTGTCCCTCACGGCTCCGGCAAAAGCTTCAGGGCCGACGAGGTTTTCCTCACCGGCCCCGCCACCTTAGTCGCCCGCATCGAAATCTGACGAACTCGCCATCAGCTCGTACTCCTCCGACCTGAGCTCCCGACACCATTGTTGTGTCCGCATCGAAATCTGACGAACTCGCCATCAGCTCGTACTCCTCCTGCCTCACTCCCGCCACCTTAGTCGCCCGCATCGAAATCTGACGAAGACAGTAAAAATATTCAAAAGGTCGAAAGCAACCTTTTTTGCTCGTTTTTTGAAATACGCATACCGAAGTTTTATTTTTTACAAACTTATTTTTAAAAATTTAAATTTTTCGGTTATGAAAAAATTATTTTTGACACTAGCAGTCGCTACGATAGCAATCGCAGCGAGTGCCCAGGTTTACGTAGGTGGTCAAATCGGACTTTACAGAGACACTGACGACAACAACACTACTTTCAAGATTCTGCCTGAAATCGGCTACACCTTCAATGAGCACATTTCCGTCGGCAGCGTCATCGGCTACGCCTACGCTTACGACTCCGGCAACAAGGTCGACCAGATCGAATTCAGCCCTTATCTACGTTACACCTATGCCAAGCTTGGACCTGTGCAGCTATTCTGCGACGCCAATGCGGGCTTCACTTATTACAAATTCAAGCCGAAGAACGGCGCAGACAGTGATGACACTTACTGGCACGCTTATCTGAAACCAGGCATTGCCGTTCCCGTCAGCGACAACCTCTCATTCGTCAGCCACATCGGCCAGATAGGCTACGACGATGCCAATGGCGTTTTCAGCGCCGACTTCTCAGGCAATGCAATCACCATCGGAGCATATTACAATTTCTAATTGGACATAATAATAAAGCATATTCAGGAGCCGCCCCAACCGACGGCTCCTGAATATTTTATTATGGTTTATTTGTGTTGCCTGACTTGTTTCTTTTATATTAATGAACGGCATAAGCCCCTTACCCACCATTGTCATATTCACATTGAACTGGAAGCTGTGAACAACAACGCCTGATTGTCAATGCCTGGCGACTTGCAGCTCACTCGGGAGACAAAGTGCATCTGAGTGACCTGCATCATGGTTGCGCTGACTTTTGGCTGCCTATTGAGGCGGGCAAAAATCGATCATTCCCAACTACATTGCCATGCAAGTCATTTCCACTCCCGAGTGAGCAGCAAGGACCGCAGGTTGCCCTGATTTCGGGTCAGATGCAAAATCCTTTCCAGTTGAAATCCAAATAAAAATGGATCTCGATTTTATTGGTTAAACTTTAATATATTCATAATCATGTACTTACGGATAAATAATTCTTTGCG